>CAKVGW010000013.1 GCA_934747325.1 uncultured Candidatus Melainabacteria bacterium
CCATCTTTATTAAATATTTTTTCCGGGTCGTAATACTTAAATCCCCATCTTTGACCGTCTTTTGAAAAATAATCAGGCGGACAACCGATAGCTTTTCCTTTTAAGAAAAGTTTTTGATTAACCCATTCATCAACTGCAGTTTGTGCAACCGGAGAATCACCAATAATCTTTATTCCTGTCTTTTTAGCCAATTCATTAGATTTTTTGTTTTCTTTTTCTAAAATCATTTGGTTAAAAATATAAAAATCATAATCATTTTTATATTGAGTTTTTAACTCATTAATTCTTTTTGCAGCTGCAGTTTTATCAGCAGTTGAATACAAATGTGCGTCTAAAGCAGACCATTTTTTGCCCGCATTAAGTTCGTTTAACAAATGAAAAATCGCACTTTGTTCATATTTAGCTTCATTTTGTTGCTTAAATTCTGTAAATTCAGCAGAATTTTTGCCGTTATTAAAAGCTTCTCTTAAAGCCATATTATAAGATTTGCGAACATAGTCATAATCCACATTATTTTTATCAGGATTATTTGCAACAACTTTATTAAAAGTTTCTTTAGACAAAATATTGTTGTACTCATCTGATGCCAACTTTTCCAAAGGAATCATGAAAATATTTTTTGCGCTTGATTCAGGAGCATAAGGAGAATTATCCATAGCCTTTCTTAGACCGTTCGGCTCTTGTTGAATACCTGAGATTCCATGCTCTTTCAAAAACGGAAAAAGCTTTGATACAACTGTTCTTGAAAAAAGTGAACCAATACCTGTATTTTCTGAACTTACAGCAGGTGCTGATGCATTATGCAAAATCAAATCCACTTGTTTACCTAAAAGTTCCAAACCTTGATTTACGGACTTTGTATAAACTTTCATTTGTTTAGCATTTGGCTTTTGAGCAAATGTAGGTGATTGGTTGACAGCTGAAACTTTCATTAATTTTCTCCATAATAAATACACATAATCTAGCGATATACAACTTATATCACAATCTTACAACATCAAGATATATATGCAAGAGAAAATTAATAATTATTTATTATAATGTTAATGAAAACACAATAATAGCGGATAATACCAATACAGTCATTACAAAAGCTATTGCAACCTTCAAAAGAGGATGGAAACCAAGACTTGCTTCACTTGACATATCAAGCTGTTTCATGACATTTTTCGAGAAATCCTGCCTGCTTTCGGATTTTGTTTTTTGAAAAGAATCATTCATTAATTTACGAATACTGTATGTATTTTCCAATTCTTTTCGAGCTTTTTTATTATTTATAGTAAATTTTTTAATCTTTATATTCTCCTCAGGCGGTAATTCATTGTCAACATAAGCTGAAAGATTATTTTGAAACAAACGATATTGACTGTTTTGAATTGTAGAAAGCGCTTCCTCTTGCTCATTTTCAACAGACTCTTTCAAATCTTTTAACAATGAATTTATAATTTCAAACTTAGCACGACAAGTCGGACAATTTTTTAAATGTTCTTCAACTTTTCCCTTCAACACTTTACTTAAATCGCCCTCTATATAAAAAGATATTAATACATCCATTTGGGTACAAGTTATTTCCATAATGCTCCTTTCTAAATAAACTCTTTTAACTCCTGCTGAAGCCTGAGTCTGGCTCTTGATATTCTTGATTTTACTGTGCCAATAGTTGTATTTGTAATTCTTGAAATATCGTCATAGCTTAAACCTTCATATTCTCTTAAAACTATTACGATTCTCAAATTATCAGGCAGTGTCAAAATTGCGCTTTTTATAAGTTTTTCCATCTCCGTAAACAAACATTTTTCTCCGGGTTCACATCCAATTTTATCTTTTATTTCCAAAAGTTTATTATTATCTAATTCTATATTTTTATCTTTTGAATATTTTTTTACATAATCATAAAAAACGTTAGTAACAATTTGATTAAGCCATGCCTTAAATAATTTAGGATCTTTAAGTGAACCGATATTTTTAGCCATTTTTATAAGAGCATCTTGCGTCAAATCTGCAATATCTTCTCTTTTATCAACAAGATAGCTGAACATGGTAAACACACTTTTCTGAATGCGTTTTACAAGTTCTTCTAGTGCTTGCCCATCTGCTTTTTGTGCAGCAAGAATAAGAGAATTCATATCCGTTTTTTTATAGTTGGATTTCGACATACAATAACCCTTTGATGTCATGATATGAAATCAGGTAAAAAATGAAATTACCAAGTGGACTTATAGATAGTAATAATTAAATAAAAGGTAAAATCTATCAAAAGGGGCAAAAGAAAACAGGTCGGTTAAATATCCTTCCTGTTAAGATTTTACACTAGCCGAAATATAAATAGCAATATTATTGTACATCAAAATTCCGAAAAATACAAATAATGTCAATATAAATTTACACAAATGAAAGTAGTTTTAGCCTCTTAGCAGACCTGTAATCCAATAATAGTCAATAAAACTAAGATTTAATCAAAATATTAACTTATGTAACAAATATATATAAAAGATATACGTTTTTGTCAATTTTCTTTACAATTATGTTTTTATATATATAAGAGGACAAAAGCATGAGCTATAAATTTGATTCAATAGTTAGTAAAAATGAAGCTGCAGCTCTCAAAGACATGATATTTAAACGTGCACAAGAGAGAGCTAAATCATTTAATGATGATGCTCAAGCAGATGTTATGGATATGGCAAGAGATTCTTTTGTCAGCAAAGATAATCCGTTTTCTAAAATCATTGAAAATACAAAACCTGAAAATACTACCACAAAAGAAGAAATAGCAAAAACTACGCAAAAAGATGATGGTGTTGGATTTCCTATGCCAAAAGAAGTTAAATTACAACAAAATAACGTTATAAACAATCAAATTACATCAAGTGCAATTAACAATAATATGCGAGAAGCACGAGAAGCTTTAACAAACAAAAAAAGCTTTATGGGCGCTTTAAACTTTTTGAATTCACAAGCAGCAGTTTCTTTGATGCGCACACGCGCAGATAAATTTGAAATTGTAGTTTAAAAATATTTATTGAATTCATAAAAATATGCCGGCTTTCAAAAGAAAACCGACATATTTAAAAGCTAATTCAAATTACAATTTAAAAATTATAATTTAGAAGCAACCATCTTAGTAGTTTCAGCTAAACGAGTTGAGTAACCCATTTCATTATCGTACCAAGAAATAATCTTAACTTGGTTGCCACCCATAACTCTTGTTAATAAAGCGTCAACTGTTGAAGATTGTGAAGTACCAACGTAGTCAGAAGATACCAATGGTTCTTCAGTGTAGCAAAGAACGTGTCCGTCAGCACCTTCTTTAAGAGCTGCGTTAACTTCTTCTACTGTTACGTCTTTTTTAAGTTCAAATACAACGTCAACTAATGAAACGTCTGGAGTAGGAACTCTCATAGCGAAACCGTCCAATTTACCTTTTAATTGAGGTAATACTAGAGCAACAGCTTTAGCTGCACCAGTTTTTGTAGGAACGATGTTTAGAGCACCAGCTCTAGCTCTACGAGGGTCTTTGTGACCAGCATCTAGAATTCTTTGGTCGCCAGTGTATGAGTGAACAGTTGTCATCAAACCTTTAACGATACCGAATTTTTCATCGATAACTTTAGCTACTGGAGCTAAGCAGTTAGTTGTGCAAGATGCCATTGAAATAACGTTGTGTTTAGCAGGATCATATTCGTGATCGTTAACACCTAAAACGATAGTTTTGTCTTCGTTAGTTGCAGGAGCAGAAATGATAACTTTCTTAGCACCAGCTGCGATGTGAGCTTTAGCTTTTTCTGCATCTGTGAAGAAACCAGTTGATTCAACAACAACTTCTACACCAAGATCTTTCCAAGGTAATTGTGCAGGATCTTTTTCTGCGAAGAATTTAATTTTCTTACCGTTTACGATGATACCTTCTTCGTAAGCTTCTACTGTACCATCAAATTTACCCATTACAGAGTCATATTTAAAAATACGTGCAGCATCTTCAGGTTTTAGACCTGGGTCATTGATTGCAACGTAATCGATTTCATTGAAGATTCCTTCTCTGATAGCTGCTCTTAATGTGTTACGTCCGATTCTACCGAATCCGTTAATTGCTACTTTTACCATAAGTTTTACTCCTTCTTACTTTGTAGTAACTTTCTCTTAACATTATTATGTTAATTCAAACAAAAATCTTAATCAATATTTGAATTATTAATTTTTCATTAACTTTTTGCTCTTATAACAAAATATCAATACCCACCCGCATTTGTAGCTCACTCACGTTCGCACAACTCCGACCTCTCTAACAAGGGCACTAATGCCCGAGATAAATTTATATATAATTTACAAAATATGTTTATTTCAAGGCGTATTAATAAAATTTGTATTGTATAGACTTAAAATAATAGTTGATGAAAAGCTGGATTACTTCAGGCTAATCGCCTTCGCAATGACGTGGCGTGAGACTACCGGTTGGGCGTCATTGTGAGGTGAGATTTTTACGTTTCACTTCCATACTTGTAGTCTTAACTACCAACTTGGAAGTGTATTGTAAAACGAAACAATCCAGCCTTTTAATAACTTTTTTTATTTTATTAAAATTATCTTGGACAGCAGTGCCTCCCTCGGGGGAGGGGTAGGGTAGAGGGTATTACCAACTTTTAGTTAGTAAACCAGGCACTGGATATAAAAAAGAAAGGCTTACAAAATGTAAGCCTTTCTTTTTTATTAAATTATTTATTCTTCAAATTTTTTATTTTTCTTTTCAAGTTTAGCTAATCTTTTTTCAAAATCAGCATTCACTTTTTCTAATTCGTCAATTTTTTGTTGTTGAGCTTCAATAACTTTTTGTTGCTCATCAACTTTTGAACTTATACCTGTAACGTCTGCAACTATTTGTGAAACTTTAGCATCTAATTCTTTAACCGCATTGATTACTGCATAGAACATATCTTCAAGACGAATTCTTAAATAACCGTCATCACCTTTTGTTACAGCGTCAGGAAAAACCTTTTGCAAATCTTGTGCCATAACACCAACAAGAGGTGTGTTATCTTTGTCATCTTTAAATGTGTAATGATAAAAATCTAATTTTTTCAACTCTTCCAAGCCTGCGGTATATTTTTCGCCGACATTTTTCAAACGTCGGTCAGATCTCCAATAAGAATATGTATTCCCCATAACAGTTACTGTTCCAGGACCTGAACTAAAAAAGAATCCACTATCACCTGTTGCTCTCCCAAAACGAACAATATCTCGATCTCCATCTGACTCTCTTAAATATACGCCACCGACTCTACCGCTTCCTGTAGAATTTTGCATACTTAACATAACATTACCGTCAACAACCAAATTTCCCGGAATATAAACAGTCTCTTGATCAGTTCCTAAAACAATCTGGTGATCGGATGATGTTCTCGCACCTGCGCCAATTGCTACAGAATAAGAATCATTTTGTCTTGTAGTTGTCCATCGTCTTCTTCTATCGTTATAACCTCCAATTGCAACGGAATTACTACCTAATGCCTGGGCTTGATCGCCAATTGCCACAGAGCGTTCTCTTGCAATAGTAAGGTTACCTACTGAAACAGCGCTATTCCCTGTTGCTAAACGACCTACTGGCAGACCAGCACTATTACCAATGGATACAGCATTATTTGCTTCTGCTTTTGCGTTATAACCAATTGCTACTGTTGAAGTAGCGCTTGCAGTCGTATTTCCACCAATTGCAACAATATTAGAGTTGTTTAATGTTTGACCAGTTCCAAATGCGATAGATTTATCTGGGATTGTCGCATTAGAAAGCCCAATTCTACCTTTATCAGGATCGGCTGTTAGCAAAAGAGGTACTGCATTACCATTCCCAAATGCTATATGAGAAGCATTATCACCCGAATCTATAAATAACCTTGTATGTTTATCCCAACCGTTTGGAAGAGATGTTGCACCTATAATAGCTGTAGTATTATCACTACCCGCCATATTATATGCAATATTATTATTCAATCCTGTGAATACCCATGGGCTGTCGCCTGAGCCTGCGGTTCTCATCATTTTTTTAGTTACCATTGGAGCTGTAGCAGCCGCAATGATTGCTACAATAAGCAAAACAATCATCATTTCCATCAATGAAAATGCGTTTTGAAAATTTCTATTTTTCATTTTACCTCTCGCTTTTATATATTTTTTTTAATTTCACGGGCTAAATCAAACTCCAAATATCGATTGGAATTTGTATTCATATAGTTATATTTTAGCATGTTAATGTGATTTTGAAAAGAGTAAATAAAAAGAGCTTGAATAATCAAGCTCATATATAAGTACATATCCCAATCAACAACAAATTAATTATTTTAAAATTATATTAAATTCAAAGCTATACTTGGCGCTTGGTTAGCAGTTGCAAGCAATGTTGCAGATGCTTGCTGCAAGATTTGCGCTTTTATATAGTTTGAAGATTCTTCCGCAACATCAGCATCCCTGATTGTAGACAATGATGATGTTAAATTCTCAGACTGTACAGAAATTGCACTAATAGCAGAATCTACCCTATTTTGTGCAGAACCGATTGAAGTTTGTCTGTCTGAAACTTTAGTAATTGCTTTATCCAAGTCAGTCAACTTAGTCGCAGCTTTTGAAGGACCTTTCGAAATATCCGTAACGTCTTTTACAAATGCAGCTGTTTCTGCACCTAACAAATCTTTTGACGATGCACCGCTAAACAAAGCGGCTTCCAATGTTATAGTACTGTTTGTTGTAGCATCCAAGCCTACTTGAAGTTTTATTTCTTTTCCTGCACCTTTCATTAATGAAATACCATTGAATTCAGCATTCGCAGCAATTCTATCAATTTCATTAAGTCTTGCAGTCATTTCTGAAGCAATGGCTTTTAAAGAATCTGAACCATAAGTTCCGTTTGCTGCTTGCTCTGTCAAATCTCTTACACGTTGTAAATGTCCTGTAATTAAAGAATAATTCTCTTCCGCGGTTTTTAACATATCCGCACCCATTGAAGCGTTTTCAGATGCTATATCAAGCGAACCTAATTTTGTCTTCCAGTTGTTTGCAATAGAAAAACCCGCTGCGTTATCTTTTGCGTGGTTAATTTTATAACCGGTTGTCATTCTTTCAATTGCATTATTCAAACTTGTAGTAGCAGAGCTTAAATTCTTCTGAACAATCAACGAAGACATGTTCGTATTAATAGTAAGTGCCATTCCCTAACCTTTCTAACGCGTTTTAACGCTCAAACCCGCAAACACAAATATGTACCAAATGTTTAACAAAGTTTTAATCATTCCCTAATCTTTATATACACATTCTATATCATCGAAATAAACATTACAAGATATTTGAATATAAATTTAACAATTGTTTACAAAAACTTATTAACATATTATAATTTACTTATTATGGGAATAAGATATCATTATGTGGACAGCCCTCTATTTAAAATAGAATGCACGGCAAAAATATGCGAGCGTCATTTTATACAAATTTTTAAGAAAAAATTTGCTAATATAGGAATTACGCAAGGTGAATTTTGCGTTTTAGACACGATAGTAAGAAGTCCGGAAATTTCACAAATTGAACTTGCAAGGCTACTTTTTAAAGGAAGGGCGCATATTACTCAGATGTTGAATTCTCTTGAAGAAAAAGGGCTTATTAAACGTTCAAATAAGACTAAAAACGGACGTCAGGTGAGAGAAACGTCACTAACAGAGAGCGGACACGAGATTTACAAAACTATTTGCGAAGAATTAGACAAAAATTTTGAACACATGACAACGTTTTTTGATGGTAAAGACGAAAAACTTATCAGTTATCTTGAAGAAATCAAAGATATTATTACAAATGGTGAAAAAGTGAAAATCGACTGATTTTTACAAGAATAATACATCATTTGATTTTATCATTTGTTTATTATAAAATTTTCTTGTCAAAAGGTTAGATAGTGTGTATTTTATACAATATTAATTTTTGTAAAATTTTTCATTTACATGCCGAAAATTGAGCAAAAAAAAATATTTTGCACTCTTTATATATATGAAGGAGTACTCAAACGTGTTTATAAGTAAGATTAATGGGATTTCTAATAAGATTGGATTTAAGGGCTACCAGCACGTAAAAAACAATGTTGGCGAATCAATTATGAAGTTTAACTATCCTTATGACAGCGATAAGGAAACTTGTGAAGTTCATATTTATAAGGCTGTACCTGACAACAAGTATAACTACAAGTTGTCAGACGAACCGATTGCGAAAATTCAATTGAAACCTGAAGGCGTAAACGTTAATCTTCAAGACATTACAAACTTGGATAAAGATGCTCCGTTTGCTTATAAAATAGTTAGAAAAGATAAAAACACAGGTAAAGTTATTTGGGAAGGCGCAGATACAGGCGCAAAAATGAAACAAATCAATGACGGTTATGGCTTTAGACTTCATACCGATAAAGAACAAGCGTCATTAAAAGACGAAAAAGGAAATTCAATAAAAGGTTCAAACGGGCAAGAATTTTCTTACGAAACATCACGCTTCCAAGACGGTCCTATTGAAAAATATCAGTACTCTCTAGTTTCTCGCAAAGGCACAACTCCAATGGTACAAGGTGCAGCTTATTTAGCTATGCCGGATTCCTTCATGCCTGGGGCTATGTACAGAGGCTTTAGCGATGCAAACACAGGTGAAATTTTCGTTGATAAAGATTACCAAAAGAAAATGGAAGGCGTAATTAAGACCTTCTCAAATTCTTATAATGGAAGCATTGCAGGATTGCAAGAAGGTATTCCTTATTTGAAGAAACAAGGTTATAAAGTTTTATTCTCAACTCCGATAGCAAACGGTGATGATGTTTCAGCGCACAGCTATTGGAACAAAAACAACATGCAAATCGCATCAAAAATGGGTAACACTGAAAACTTCAACTCCTTCATGAAAGATTTGTACAAAAACGGTATGAAATACGTTTATGATGGTACTTTTACTTCTGAAGGTTTGGAAGGTATTCACTTCCAATACGCTTTAAGATGGGCTGACAAAAATCCTCAAAGTTACCACTGGTTTAGAATGACCGGTTTAAAAGATAACAATTTAGGTTTAGGTATTGTTCCTCAAAATAAAGAAAATTTAAGACACAGAGTTGTAAACGCTCCTTATAACTACGAATTACAATCAAACGGTACTTATAAAAAAGTTGCAAATCCAAATTACAACCCTAATAAAGAAACTTTGGTTCAACTTTATGACGCTTCTCAAGTTACGGAAGGTCAAAACAAAGCTTTAGATAAGGCTATCAAAAACTATCAAAATTTGACATCAGGCAAAGAACTTGATATCAACAGCCACGATGATACATTAATTAACTATGTTTTCCAAATTGATCCTAAAGAATACCAAGCAAGAATTGATGTAATCAACGATTTGAACAAAAATCACGGTAAAAACTTAAAGCTTGATACACCGGATGGAACAATTATGGCTTGTGAATTTTCTAATTTCAAAATTGACAAGAAAACAGAAGGCGGTTTCGTAACTTGGGATGCTAACACAGATATGGTTAAAATGAATTACCATATTTCAGGCTATGACGAAAAAGCATTGCAAGCAATTCCTGATGAAAATATGCGTGCGCACGAAAGAGAATTGATTGAACGCGGTTCTAAAGAAGTTCAAGATATGGCAATTCAAGCAGGTAAATATTGGACTAACAATGTTAAAGATGTTCAAACTATGTACACTGCACAAACTATCGGTAGCGCGAAGACTATTGAAGGCATCAATAAATTAATCGCAGAAGAAAAATTACCAAAAGAAGTTAGTCTAACAAACGAAGCTTTAAACAACATCCTAAACGGTCAATATATGCTTTCACCAAAAGGTATTTTACCAAAAGATGATGTTACTGTGAAGGCTTTGATGAAAATGCCGCTTGACGCTTTAGAGTTGGGCGAAAATACGGTTGGCGTTTTATCAACTTCTTATTTCTCAAACAGAGCCACAACAGACGAAACAATCGGCGTTTCAAGATTTGATTTAATGAAACAAAATAATCCGCATCTTGTTAAAGAATATGCTCATACTTACAACAAAGTAAACGCTTTGTTCCAAAACGAAATCAAGGATTTTGCAGATAAGATTATTAAAAAAGTTGATTCAGCATCTGATGAAAAACTTCTTGATAAAAACGGTGATTATACGGAATATGGCGAATACGTAATGGATTTAGTCGGCAAAGAAATTACTAAATACGCTATGTTGAAAGCAATTGCAGGAGATAATTTAAAAACAAAACTTCTTAATACAAATGAAATTACTTATGACTATGACGCATTAAAAGACGGCACTACCCTAAAAGCTTTGGGTATTAATGCTCATAGCCCTGAAGAAGAAGCAAACCTTTTGGAAAAGAAATTTGAAAAAGGCTTGAAGAAATTATCAGCATCAGATGTTTCTTATGTAGCTGATTCGATTTCAAAACGTATTGCAGGTACTGATACTTCTAGTTTTAGATTAGCAGAAGCTCTTGTTGACAGAGCAAGCTTGGGTCTTGATTGGAGATTAGATGCTGCAAAAGACGTTATGGACATGGATGCTATCAGAAACGGTGACAATGATTTTGATGACACTTGGAATGATGTAATTCAGTTCTGGAGTAAATTTGTTCAAGGCGTTAAGCAAAACAACCCTAACGCTTATATCGTTGCGGAAATTACCGATGTACCTCAACTAATGCAAGATACAACCGGTTCAAAAGTATGGCCAAACGGTGGTAACACTGATTTGGGCGGAAGATTTAACGGTGAACCTGACGCGATGGTTAAATTCTTCAACGAAACAGGTATCACATCAGAAGCAGGCTATTCATATTTCTATACAGATTTGTTGACTCATTTCTCTAAAGAATTTGAAAGAGGTCAAGGCTTCTCATATACTCACGACAGCTTGAAAAACCGATTTGATTTGTTGCTTGAAACAAGAAACATTGATTATTTAAGAAACCTATATACATTTATGGGCAACCACGATAAACCAAGAATGATTCATTGCTTGGCTTTGGATATGGGCTTGTTCCATAACGTTGACAACAAACGCCAACACGCGGTTGAATCAATGCAAATTTTGTCAGGCACAAAATCTATCGAAGAAACACCTATTGAATTCAGATTAAACGCTGATAATAAAGATTATATGAGAACAGTTAGCACAAGAGCAGTTGCGATGAGCAAATTGTTGAGTCAAATCGTAAACGAAGATTTGAAAGGCATTGCAACTCAAGATGATATCAAGAATATCAGCCAAGCTCTTGTTGATTTGGCTAACGGAAACTATTTAGGTGAAGGTCAAAATATCAATTATCAAACTATTAATATCAAAGAACTTTCAAGTCTTGATGATGCGTTCTCTACAATTTTAAAGATGGCTGAAAAACACGGTTTAAAACTAAGTGAAACAGAACGTAAGCAATTAATAGCAGATATTGTAGCACAAGCTAACAAAATGAATCTTGACAACTACCAAGTTCATGGTGATTTTGATTGGACATCATTGGATGATAAAACAAGAGAAAGTAATTATGAAGCAGGTAAAGCTGTTTTAGGCGACAAAGGCGATTTTAGCAGATACAGCTTGTACACTGTTCAACTTACAAAATTATTAAAAGATGCTTATTTGAAATCTGAAAAAAAACCTGCTGCTAAAGATGCAATCTTTGCCGGCATGAAAGATTTTGCAGAAAAATATGATAGAGAAACTGTTAAAAATAATACAAAAGAACTTCCTAAATATGAAGACGCTAAAATCAGTATGAAGAAAAACGGCTATGCAGCAAGAGATTTTAAAACTGCAATGGCTATGGCAATTAAGCAAGCTGAATTTAATACAGGAAAAACAATCGCTAACAAAGATAAAATTATTGATACTGTTTATAAATCAGCGACTGAACCTGCTGTTGCTAAAGCTTCTATGATTATGGAATCTTTAGGCGGTTTGTTTGGCAACCCTACAATGTATGGCGGCGATGAAATGGGCATGACAGGTTATGAAGAAAAAGCTAAAAACGTTTACCTTCAAAACCGTAACGCTCTTCCTTGGACAGAACTTGATGAAAACAGCTTAATCGGCGGTTACAGAAAGAGTGTTCAAGCTGCGATGAACGGCGCGCTTGCAGCAAGAAGCAACCCAGAATTACACGCATTAAACGACGGAACTCCTTATGCTTTAGATGTTCAAGCACACGGCAAGACCAGAGAAAAAGTTCAAGAAAGATTAGCAGAAATCAGAAGAGAATTAGATGCTAATCCAACTGAAAAACAAAAAGAAATTCTTAAGAAAGAACAAAGAGAATTAACAAAAGATTTGGCTAAGCTTGCTTATATGATGCAAAGTGCAAACGGTGATATTACCGTAACACTTATGAATTCAGGTGAAATAGAGCACGATAGCAGAGTTGATTATTTCAAAAAATATAATATTGAAGATGAAAAGGCAAGAAAGAAATTCTTCGCTGATAATAATATAGAATCAATCAACCCTGATAACAGATATGTTCCAATTCAACCAAAAGCAGAAATGGATAGCATTGTTTTAGGTTCAGCAATCGCATTGCCTGTCGGAACAGTATTTATGAATGCAAATGCTCGTGATAAAGCTAGATATGTTGTAAACGAATTTGGTCAAATCGTTAAAGAAGGCGGCGGAAAAATTGTTATGGACGGTTTGACTTCTAAAAACGGTGTTATGATTTTAAGACATCTTAAAAAAGTAGCATTCAAAGGTAAACAGCATAAAACATACTTTAATCCTCAATACAACTTCGCTTCAAATCCTTACCAAAAGGCTGAAACAGTTGAAGAAGGTCAAAAGTTGTCAATTTTATCTAAATAATAAGTTGTTTTTATAAAAAAAATATCTTTTGCTGCAAGAAAAAAAGTTTTTAAAGCATTCTTTCTAAACTTGCATTCATCTCTGCAGTACATTTTGCTAATGCTTCTGCAGAAATTTCTGCTGTGTCTTGGATTAATGATCCTGCGATTAAAGTTGATTGCTGTGACATTTTTAAACATTTAACTGCATATTGAGCCTGAACATCAGGTGTCATAGCACTTCCACCAATAGAACTTATATCCATAACTAAACCTCATATTGATTGTGACAAAATTATTATATCATATTTTATATACGATTTCAATAAACACCTATTATTTTAGAGGGGGATTGAGAATAAATTAACAACGAGTTATACTGGTAAAAAATATTAGGGGTATTTTTATGTTTAATAAACTTCTTTCAATTTTAATTTTATTTTCAATAATTAGTATGAATACACTACCTATATTTGCAGAATGCTGTGAAACCACTAAAGCTATTGAACACTTAAATGTTCATAAGAATGCTCCATGTAATGTGGTAACAATTACAAATCTTAGAAAAACTGTTGAACGCGGTAATGTTTTGCAATTCGTTTTTGACGAAAAATATTTTTCAAAATGCTCACAAGCAGGGACGTTGGTGCATTTCACAGTTCCACAGGCTCTTTATACAACAGAAGGCACGCTCCTTTTGCCTTGTGGAACAAAAATTGTTGCAGAAGTAACAAATGTAGAAAAGCCAAAATGGTTCAATAAAAATGCTAGGGTTAGCTTAGTATTCAGGAAAATAGTTTTACCTGACAATACTTGTATTGATATAAAAGCCCGACCATTTACAAAAGACTATAAGCTTAAGGAAGGACCTTGGACTACAGCTGGTAAATTGACTTTATCTACATTAACACTTGGTATTGCAGGCGCAGGTGCAGGCGTAGGCTTTGCATTCATTCCAACACCAGCTAAAATTGGCACAGGTTTGGCTATAGGTATTCCTATTGGTTGCGGAGTCGGTTTAGCATTAGGGTTAATAACTCCCGGCTGTCATTATAAAGCTAAAAAAGGCGAAAATGTTTATGCAATTTTGCTTGAAGAATTTAGTTTATGTAATCAATAAAAAAATGCGCATTAGCGCATTTTTTTTAGTTATGATTTGATTTAATTTCGTCTTTTACAACTTCTTTTTGTTCGTCTTTAAGTTTCAACTCAGCTTCACGAGCCTTTATCATAGCTTGAAGAATCGTATCATCTTGAGCTTGTTTTTTAATATCTGCAAAAACTGATTTCAATTCTTCATCACTTAAACCTTGCGGTGCTTTCATGCAAACAACGAGTTTTTGTTTTCTAAACGTAAAATACGCAGCAACCATAATTCCCCAAAGCAAAAGTCCTTGAATTAGTCCGATAGAAGGTAATGATTCAGTAAATGATGCGCCGAAGTTCCAAAGGTGCATGCAAACCCAGCCTGGGAATGCGCCGAAACCGGCAGCCAAGCAAGTTACGATAAAACCTGCCATAATTAATCCTCTAATCCCGTTTATCTGTATAACATTAAAATTCTTTTTCATTAATTTTCACCTATCATTTTGAGAAACTCATCCTCATTTAATATTATAACACCTAATTTTTCTGCTTTGTCTAATTTTGAGCCTGCATTTTCGCCTGCGACTACAAAAGAGGTCTTTTTAGAAACAGAAGATGATGTTTTTCCACCTCTAGCTTTTATTTTATCACCAGCTTCATCTCTTGTCATGCTGCTTAATGTTCCAGTTAAAACAAAAGTTTTACCTGCGAATTCGTCAGTTCTGGTTAAAGCAGTATTTTCGAAACTAAAACCTAGCGATAAAAATTCATCAATTCGTGCTTCGTTTTCAGGATTCTTAAAATACTCATAAACGCTTTTCGCGATTTTTTCACCAATCCCTTCAATATTTGCCAAATCCTCTAATGAAGCGTTCATCAAACTATCCAAATCAGTAAATTCAGAAGTTAAAATATCTGCAGTTTCTTTTCCTACATGGCGGATAGAAAGAGCTGTTACAAATCTTGAAAGCGGTTGCTTTTTGCTCGCTTGAATTGAATTGAACATATTTGTAGCAGATTTTTCTTTAACTAAATCTAATTTCAAAAAATCTTCAAGTTTAAGTTCATAAAAATCCACAGGATATTTTACCAAGCCTAAATTAAATAATTGAGCAATTACGGAAGGCCCAATAAAATCAATATCCATAGCTTCTTTAGAAACCCAGTATTCTAATTTAGCTTTCAAAACAGACGGACAATTTTCATTAGGACAATAAAGGTTTACCTCGCCTTCTCGAGTTTCAAGCTTTGTATCACACTCAGGACAAGTATCAGGCGCAATATAAACAGGTAAGCTTGAGTGTTCATCAGAATCTACTACCTTAATAACTTTTGGAATAATTTCTGCTGCTTTTTTAATTAATACTCTATCGCCTATTCTAACGTCTAATCTTTTGATTTCGTCAAAATTATGTAAACTTGCTCTTGAAACTGTACTACCTGCAAGTAACACAGGTTCTAGCACCGCAACCGGAGTAATTGCACCAGTTTTTCCCACTCCTATTTCAATGTTTAAAAGTTTTGTTGACATTTCTTCTGGCGGGAATTTAAACGCAGTTGCCCATTTTGGCGCACGGGAAGTAAAACCCAGTTCACGCTGGCATGCTAAATCGTTTACTTTGATTACAACACCGTCAGTTGCATAATTTAAATCAAAACGCTTTGTTTCCCAATCTTTGCAAAATTGAATTGCACCTTCAATGTCTTTAACCAATCTGATATTCGGATTTGTTTTAAAGCCTAATTTTTTGATGTATTCAATGCTATCCCAGTGAGTTTTCGGCTCTACTTCCGCCCTTTCAATAATCGCAGTGTATGTAAACATTGATAAATCACGTTTCGCTGTAATTGTACTGTCTAATTGTCTTAAAGAGCCTGCTGCCGCATTTCTCGGGTTAGCAAACGGTTTTTCGGATTCTTTATTCAGTTTTTCAAAAGATGAAATTGGCATATAAATTTCACCGCGCACTTCAACGTCAGCATTTTCAAATAATTTTAGCGGTATTGCTTTAATGGTTTTCAGGTTTTGTGTAATTTCTTCGCCGATTATGCCGTTTCCGCGAGTTGCACCTTTCACAAATAAACCGTTGTGATAAGTTAGAGCGATAGCAAGTCCATCAATTTTAAGTTCGCAAACAAGCTCTAAATCTTTGCCACACTCTTTAGTAACTCTTTCGTACCATTTTCTTAGTTCATCATAGTTATAAGTGTTATCAAGGCTGTACAATCGGTATTTGTGCTTAACCTCTTCAAAACCCGAACTAATTCCACCAACACGTTGAGTCGGACTATCAGGAGTTATAAATTCAGGATTATTTTCTTCTAAAGTCTTAAGCTCGGTAAACAACTCATCATACTCAAAGTCGCTAATCAAAGGATTATCAAGTACATAATAATTGTACGAATATTTATTTAACGCATCTTTTAAAAAATTAATTCTCTCTTGTATCATAAAATCCTCTAATCGTTGCAACCATTATCCAGAAAGTAAATTGGATTTGTGGGCGGAAGAATACTGTGTCAACAAAGCCATGCAATAAAATACCTGTTATTGAAACAAGTGCAGCAAGCACATAGATGTTTTTCAAGTTTTTGATTGCATATTTTATAATCAATGCGACAAAGCCTAAGAATGCTAACAGTGCAAATATTCCGCTTTCGACAGCAGTTTCTAAATAAATATTATAAGCGCTTAATGCGTCGAATCCCGTTTTCATATACAAGCCGTAAATTTCTCTAAAGTTTTGATTGCCTACGCCAATTCCAAGCAGCCAGTTATCTTTGAACATATCTATGCAAGAATTATAAACATTAAATCTGAAAGAATTTGAACTGTCAGAGCGCATTGCAAAGATTGAGAAAATTCTTGCTCTTAGAGCTGAAACTGACATCATGAAGCAGAAAATCAACGCGCCCATGCTTGTAACGACAGTTACGAAAAGTTTTTTAAATTTAGGTTCGAAAAATTTATATAAAACTGCAACAAGTAATAATATTTGGAAGAAATAACCGATATAAGAACCTCGGCAGCCTGTTAAAATAAGTGCAACAGATGCAAATAAAGCAATTGGCATTCCCCATTTCTTAGGTAAAGTTATAAGCGATGGAATACACGCAAGCATATAACCGCCAAAAAGATTTGGATTATAAGGTTTTAGTGTTCCGTAAACTCTTGTCATAACTTCTTCAGGATTCAATCTAGAAGTGTCCTGCCAACCTGAAATTTCGTCAACCGCAGCAAAGTTTTGTAAAAACGCAACAACTGTTTCAAACGCCACGCATAGAGCATAAGCCCAAAATATGTATTTTATTTTGTCGTGATTATCTTTAAAATAATGAATTAGCGAAACATAAAATCCGAGGTACGTAAGAGTTTTAAAAAAGCCTTTCAGGCTCAAATACAAAAGCGAAGAACCTGCAACACTTATTACGACAAACAAAAAATAAATTAGTAAAAGCTTATCAGCCCAAGTTAATTCAAACTTTTCGCCTGTTTTTGTAAAAAGTTTAACAATAGTCAAAATAATTGCAAATATTGCAAAATAAGCGATATAATCGGATGGCGCAATTGTTGAAGATAAAATTACAAGTAATATATTAGCAAAAATCAGCCAATCAATATTCTGCAAGAAAAAGCTTTTATTATATATCGGACTTAGTTTATTTTGAAAAAAAGTTAAAATGTTATTTAAAAACATTTATACCACCCCATTATTAATGGAATATTGAAAGTGTTAATAGAAAAAGTTAATGGTGCAAAGAATTGCACCCTACTTTTTATAACTAATTTTCCATTTTCAACTTTCCATTTTCAATTGATATTACCCTACTTGATTATTTGCGCCATCATCTTTTACGTCTGAATCAGTAGTTACTCTTACATCAGAAATAGTTCCGTTAAACTTATAACTTCCTCCTTCTAATGTAACAGGCAAGCCCATTTTAATTTTATTACCGCCAACAACAGCACCGTCTTTTGTAATCTTCGCTGTATCGGTAATTGTTACAACAGCATCATAGATTGCAGGTTGAGTCGGGTCTTTAACTAAAATATATTGCTCAACTGCTTTAGAAGACGCAACAGCGGTTTTCCTAACATCTGAAGATACTTCTAAAACATTTAATTCTGTATAAGGCACATTTCTGATTGTAATAAATGTTTTATCGTTAGCTTTGATAGGAAAATCTTCGCCTGTAACAGTTACACCTCTTAAAAATACTTGAAAAGTAATTGGTGATGTCGCTTCAATTTGCTTATCGGCTGTTTGTCGAAAATGTTTTGTTGTTATAACTCCAACTATAAGTGCGATAATTACGCCTAATACAATTAAAATATCTACTAAGTGAAAATTTTTCATATTTTACCTTTCTTTGTTTTTGCCCCTCACCCTAATCCTCTCTCGCAAGGGGCGATGGAACATGCGCAAACCTAATATTCCACTAAATTTCTAATACAATTCTTTCAGGCACAGAATCTAAAATTTCATCAATGCTTGTTGTTGCACAACCAAACTGCTTAACTACAATTCCGGCTGCAATATTTCCGATAATAGCAGCATAAACAGGTTCTGCTCCTGCGGCTAAAGCCAGTGCATAAACAGCTGTGACAGTATCACCTGCACCTGTAACATCAAAGACTTCTGCTTTATTAAAAACAGGAATATGTGTGTACTTATTATCAGGTTCAACAACAACCATGCCATCTGCACCGCAAGTAATTAAAATTGCATCCGCGCCTGTTTCTTTTAGTAATTGATTTCCTGCTTTCAGAAAGTCCTCTTTGCCTCTCAAATACAAACCTACATATTTTTGTGTATCTGGAAGATTTGGAGTCATAGAAGTAATTCCCTTATATCTTCCCAAATCTCTTTGTGCGTCAACTATAACTTTTTTATCGTATTTTTTTGCAGTATCAACAACTGCCTTAATTACATTATCAGTAAGCGTTCCGATATGATAATCAGATAGAATTACAGCGTCATGCAAAGGAACAAGTTTTTCAATTTCTGCAATCATTTTTGCTTCTGTTTCTTTAGAAATTGGAGCATTTGTTTGTCTATCTATTCTAACAATTTGCTGAGTTATTGAATGAGAGCAAGAACCTGAAATTCTTGTTTTTGTAATTGTTTTTCTGCATTTATCAACTATTAAAGAAGAACAATCTATGTTAGCTTCCTTAAATGCGTTTTTTAAATCGTTTGCTTGATAATCATCACCAATGATTCCGATTACGCTAACCTTTCCGCCATTGATTTCTGAAACGTTATGTGCAGCATTAGACGCACCACCTAAAATAAACTTTGTATGTGTATGTTGTAAAATCAAAACGGGAGCTTCTCTTGAAATTCTTTCTGTATCACCATAAACCATTTCATCTAGTGCTAAATCGCCGACTACAAGAATTTTTGACTCTCCTATTTTTTTGATTAAATCTATTAGTTTTTCTTTATTCATATTAATCTCTCATTGCCTTAAAACGAAATATCCTATATAATGTATTTATATCTTACTACAAAAAAGAAAAGAGAGTTAGACATGGCAGGGAATAACATTTTTAGTGATAAAGATACAATGGATATCAATGAATTAGCATCACTTAATGATGATATTTCGCCTGAATTAATTGAACAATTACAACAAAAACTGACACTGGATGCTCAAGCTTTAAGCGGCGAACCTCCTAAAACAGAATTTAATGAGAATGATGATTCTACCCTTTTTGAAGAACCCGTTCAAAAACAAGAAACTCCTATAGAAGGTATACAAATAGAGAATCCTGAAGAAACACAAGATAAGAATGAAGATGTAGTTGAAGAAAAAGAAGAAAAAGAAGAAACTCCACAACCTAAAAAAACAGTAAATATTGATAAAAGTATTGATGATAACTTTATAAAAAAATACAAAGCAAAACTAAATAAACAAAAAGTTCAAAATGGAGAAACAGCAAACCCTGAAGCAGTTGATGAAAACACTATCAGTAATGCTGCTTTTACGGACATGCCTCCTGCTGAAAATAACAACATTGAAGAACTTTCTCAAGGCAAAATAACAGAGAAGCCGCTTACTCCTGAAATTAAAAGCTACAATGACAGTTTAGATTTATTAGACGGCAATGTAAAATATTCAAAATATGTTATGTATATAGACCCACAAAATGTTGATTTTATAGAAAGTTTGACCGTTAAAGAGAGAAAAAATCTTATCAATAAAATATTAAAAGAACAAAACGATATTGCAATTACAAGACAACGTTTCAGAATGGTACAAACTGTAATCAAGCATGCTGTTGTAGCAATTTTAACAATTGCAATTTCAATTCCAATAATTTATATAACAATCAATGCTTCATTAGAAGCTTCAATTAATAATTATAGACGTTCTCAATCAATGTTCCAAACCTTGTACAAACAAGGCGGAAAAATTAGAGCAATTAATTAAGCAGATTCTTTACCTAAAATTTTGTCTGCTGCTGAAAGTCCTAATTGGTAACCGCCGATTGAACAACAAACGAAAGCTAAACCTTTTGCTGTGCCAGGTGCTATTTTCATAAATTTTTGGCATACTTTTGATGTATTTTTAGTATCACTCAATGCTTCAGCTTGTTTTTCTTTAAACATTCTAGTAGCTTTTTCTAAGAAAGGAACTTTTTTATACAAACCATCTCTTTCAACTACAAGTTGTTTTCCATTTAATTTGTATTTACCTGTTTTTGCTATTAATTCTTCTTTTCCATCAACTATTTTATAAATTCCGTCAAGTTTAATGCTCATAGTTTTTGGATCATATTTCATATTCTTTGGAATTCCTATGATTTTTTTAGCCATAGCTTCTGAAGCAAACATAACACCTAAAGCAGTGCCTTCCTCAATAGCTGCTTCTTTTTTATTATCAGAACAAGCAACTTTTACAGCACCAGTTGCACAAATAATAGGGTTTATATTATCTGCCGTAAAGTTTAAAACTTTGCTAATTCCGCCAATTACTTTATCTGTTTTTGCTAAATTTTTAATAGATTCTTCTGCACTAATAATATCTGCAGATAAAGTATTATTTGAATATTTTGCAATATTAGAAACGCCTTTCGCAACATTTAAAGCTTGACCACCTGCGATATCAGCATTCATAGCACTTACAAACGGATTATTTGCATTAGCAGCAGAAGATGCACGTCTTGTAGAAAAAATACCGCCTGATGTTATTGATGGAAGAAATGCTGAAATTGCTAAACCTGACATATTGTAATTTTACCTTCACTACTTTAGTATAAACACACTACATTTATATAAAGTATTTTTGTAAAATTAAATTGCAGAAAAATAAAAAATGTTTACAATTATTTACAAAATTAAAACGATTACTCAATAACTAAGCTTCTTCCGTATCTTCGTTTTCTTCAACAGGTTCTTTATAAATTTGAAGTTTTGTAATTCTTGCACCATCAACTTCTTTTACAGTAAATGTCAAACCGTTAAATGAAACAGTGTCGCCAACTTGAGCAATCCTACCCAAAAGCTTCACCACAAGTCCTGCAATTGTATCAACATCATCTTCTTCAAATAAAGATTCTTTTAAATCAAAGAACTTAACAAGCTCATCAATTCTCATCATAGCATTTGCGATATAAGTATCTTCGCCAATTTCCTTAATATCTGCTTCTGCTTCTTCGTCAAATTCGTCTTGAACTTCGCCAATGATTTCTTCTAAAACATCTTCCAAAGTAATTAAACCTGACGTTCCACCAAATTCATCAATAACAACTGCAATTTGACAATGAAGTTTTCTAAATTCAATAATCAAATTATCTAATGTCATTGTTTCAGGAACCAACATCAAAGGACGAATAAGTTTTTGAACTGAAAATGTTTCATGTTTCATAGCTAAAGAAAACAAATCTTTAACGTGAATAAAACCTAAGATTTTATCAATATTTTCCTCATATACAGGGTATCTTGTATATTGATTTTCTAAAGCAACTTTATTTAATTCTTCATAGCTAATATCATTTGGAATACAAACCATATCGGTTCTTGGAATCATAACCTGTTTTGCCATTAAATCTGAAAATTTAAACATGTTATGAAGCATTTCTGCTTCAGTTTCGTTTAAAACACCTTCGTTATAACTTGCATCAACCAACATATCTAATTCTTCAGTTGAATGAACCAATGATGCATCCTCAGAATTAGCATGGCATGCAGAAAGGATTTTATTACCGGAAACTTCTAACAACCAAACAAAAGGTTTAAATATTGTTATAAAAATATCCATCGGTGTTGAAACCAACAATGCAATTGTTTCCGGATGTCTTAACGAAATACATTTTGGTAATTGTTCCCCTAATAGCACATGGAAATAAGTTACCAATACAAATGAAATTGGAACCGCTACAACGTGAGAAGAAACATGTGCCAATGAACCTGCAAATAATCTTATAACAGGCTCTATCAGTTGTACAATCGTAGATTCTGCAACCCAACCTAGAGCAATACTTGCAATTGTTACACCAAGTTGTGCAGCTGCAAGCATTTTATTCACATCATCTACTAACTTCATAGCTTTTTTTGCATTAGAATTACCTTCATTGCAAAGCTGTTCTAAACGGGTTTTTCTGACTTTAACAAGTGAGAACTCGGCTGCAACAAAAAAACCGTTAACAAATAGTAAAAATAAAATTATAAAAATATTTATAAATATGTCTGTCAGGTCCATTTACTCTCAAATACCTTTTATAGTTATAACTATTATATTACACTATACAAGAAAATTTTGCAATGTTGAAATAAATAGTTAAAAGGTTTACATTAAAATGTCATAAGTGTATTATTTTATTATGTTACCTAAAGAAAATAGACTTAAGAAAAAAAGTGCGTTTAACGCAACGTATAAAACAGGGAAAACCATTCATAAAGATGGCATAACTTTGTTTTGCGGTAAAAATAAAACCGGAGATTATCCTACAAAAATCGGTTTTGTTGTGAGTAAAAAAATACACAAAAGAGCAGTTAAAAGAAATCGCATAAAAAGACTTATGCGCGAAAGTGTTAGGCTTATTATTAAAAATAACGCTTTAAATACTAATTGCATGTCTTTAATTTTTGTAGCATCTACGAAACTTCTTGGTAAGAATTTTGTAGAAATAGATAAAGCAATAAAAAAATTGGTAATAAAATTATGATAGATGGGATTGTAACTCCTGCTCTTCGGGATATAGATTATTTAGCACCTGCAGCACCTTATCCTGTTATTCCATCAGGAATCACTGTGCATCAAAGTACATTATACCGTTATGCAATTCCTACGGATGAACAACCAACACTAACAATTTTAAACTACATCCCCGATTATAATGGGAATTTTATTAAACCCGGACATTATGAATTAGCTTTATCTGATGATAGAGAATTTTTATATTTAATCGAATCAAAAGACCTTATTGCAGTAATTCCTGTATTTAAATTGGCAGAAAACGAAAAAGAGCTTAGAAAATATTACGAAAAGAATAAAGAATTATCAAAAGATGAAAAAGCAGAGCTAAAACGCAAAAAACGAAAAGAAAAATTTCAAAACATAATTAATGCGAAGTATGCAAAAACAGGCGCAACTCCTCCGAAAGAATATGAACATATGGAAGCAACAATTGAATATGTTCAAAATGGCGGGTATTATCTTATTATGTATGAAAAAGGATTTTTGCGCGCTTGGGGTGCTATAAAGGTTAGAAAAGATTAATAATTTTCTTAATAGAAAAAGCCATAATAAAAAATGCGAGAAAGCTTGTACTTTCTCGCATTAAACATATTCAAAATTATTGAATTATTCTTCAGTTTCTTCAACTTCTTCTTGTTGAATATCTTCTTCATCAAGAGCTTGTTGATTCATTTCTTCTTCAATTTCTTCTTGGATTTCATCAGAATCAACTGTTCTTTCTTCATCTTCAACAGCTTCTTCTTCGTAGTCGTAATTTGAATTTTTACGAGCTTCTTCATCTTCCATTTGAGAAACGCTCTTAATATCAATCTTCCAACCGGTCAATCTGTGAGCAAGTCTTACGTTTTGACCTTCACGACCGATAGCTAAAGAAAGCTGATCATCAGGTACAACAACCAAAGCGTCTTTTGTTTCTTCATCGTCAGTCATAATATCAACAGACACTACTCTAGCCGGAGAAATAGCGTTTACAATGTATTCAACAGGATCCGGTGACCATCTTACGATATCAATTTTTTCGTTCTTTAATTCACCAACGATAGTTTGAATTCTTGAACCGCGAGGTCCTATGCAAGCGCCAACTGAATCTACTTCAGGGTCATTTGACCATACCGCAAGCTTTGTTCTAAATCCGGCTTCACGAGCAATAGATTTAATTTCTACAATTCCGTCTTCAATTTCAGGAACTTCAAGCTCAAACAACTCCTTAACAATTTCAGGGTGAGCGTGAGAAACAATAACTTGTGGAAGTCTGCTTGTTTCTTTAACGTTAAGAACAAATACTCTGATTCTGTTACCAGGTTTATAGTATTCACGAGGGATTTGTTCTTTTTGTGGCATGATAGCATCAGTTTTGCCGATATTAACGATAACATTTCTATTTTCAACTCTTTGAATAATACCTGTTACCAAAGTACCTTTCTTTTCTAAGAATTCGTTTAAGATATTGTTTCTTTCAGCATCTCTAATTCTTTGAGTAATAACTTGTTTAGCAGATTGAGCTGCAATACGTCCGAATTGTTCAGGTGTAACTTCAATCTTAACTTCATCATCAACTTCTACTTCATCATCAATTTCTTGAGCTTCTTCTAATGAAATTTGAGTATCAGGATCTTCAACTTCTTCTACAACTGTTTTTGTGCTGAATACGCCAATTTCACCTGTTTGTTCATCTAAAATTGCTTCTATATTAGCAGCTTCTTTAACGTGCATGTGTTTCTTGTAAGCAGCTACCATAGCATCACATAATGATGCAATAAGAACTTCTTTAGAAATTCCACGTTCTCTTTCAAGCTCTTCGCAAGCTTCAAATAATGCTGTTCCGATTTTAATCATGTTTTTTCTCCTTTATATAAGTCAATAAGTTGAATAGTTGAAAGGTTAAAAAGTTTATTTTATTCGCTAACGCTCATATATTCTAAATAAACAATTCTCTAATCTATATATAATTTTGCCGACTGAATATTCGTTTTCGGTATTTGTAATTCTTCGCCATCTTCGAAACGAAAAAAAGTTAAACCTTTACTGTCATCCCAATCTAAAATTTCGCCTTTAAATATTTTCTCGGTTTCACCTTCTAGCGGTTGTTTCAGCTTGAGACTAATTCTTCTTCCTTTGAAAATTAAAAATTCCTTATCGGATTTGAATTTTCTTTCTAGCCCGGGTGAAGATACTTCCAAATAATATTTAACAGGAATAAGTTCATCAAGAAAATCATTTAAGCTTCTTGTAACATTTTCACAATCATCCAACGTAATATCTTTTTCATAAGAATACAAATAAATTCTCAAAAACCACTTGTGATTTTCTTTCACAAATTCTATTTCTATAGGAATGAGGTTGTAACGCATTGCCGTATTTTCAATAAGCGGTGTAATTTTTTCTAAGACTTCAAATCTGTTTACATCTTGCTTCATAACACTCCTTCCTTTAGTTTTGAGAATATTTCTTTTCCTAATAAAAAAAGAACGGGAATCGTACCGTTCTTTTTCTAAGAAACTATTTACACTAAGAGTATATCAAAAAGTTCTAATTTTGTAAATCATTATATTAAGGTTTATGAAGTGATTTTACAATTACTTGAACTATTTTCCCCAACGCAAGCATAATTGGGCTTGCAAACGGAATTGGTGTTAACAACCCAACCGCTCCGGCTATTATTGGTAAATCATCAATGGTTGTTTCTTTTTTTAACTTCTTGCCAACACCTTTTGTAATATTCAACATTGTACCTAGTTCAGACTTTTTATGTATCTTAGAAGTTCGAACACCTATTTCAAAACCATTTTTACTTGCCATAGATAAGCGTTTCGACGTTGTTTTCATATTTTGACGTGCATCATTTATTATTGGTAAAATCTTCATACCTTAATTTTTACACAAAAAAATTTTATGGTAAAATTAAAATATAGTATTCTTAAAAGAGGAAGATAAAATGACACAACAAGCAAAAGAGCCTATTTCGGCAAAAGAAACAATAAGACAAACAAGAATTCAAAAGCTTGCAGAACTAGCTGATAAGGGTATAAATCCTTATCCTTATGCGTTTGATAAAGACGCTGATGCAGCTGATTTGCAAGCTAAATACAAAGACCTTCCGGCCGGAGAAGAAACTGAAGATTTCTACTCAGTAGCAGGTCGTGTAATGGCAATCAGAAATTCAGGCATGTTCATCGACTTAATGGATGCAACAGGTAAAATCCAAATTTTCTCACACAAAGAAAACATGGATCCTGAAATGGTTAAAACACTAAAATTAGTTGACATTGGTGATATTTTAGGTTTTTACGGTTCAATCAGAAGAACTCCACGTGGAGAACTTTCTATCAAGGCTAAATCATTTAAAATGCTTTCAAAATCACTACTTCCACTTCCTAATAAACAAATTAGCGAAGAAAAGTTAGAACAATTGAAGGCATACCATAACATGAACGATACTGAAACTAAGTATCGTCAAAGATATGTTGACTTGATTATGAACGAAAAAACCAGAGATACGTTCAGAAAAAGAAGTTTAATTATTCAAAAAGTTAGAGAATATTTAACAAAACAAGGATTTATCGAAGTTGAAACTCCAATGTTGCACACTCAAGCATCAGGTGCAAACGCAAGACCGTTTATCACTCACCACAATGCTTTAGATATGGATTTAACTTTAAGAATCGCACCTGAACTTCACTTGAAAAGATTAATGGTTGGCGGTTTAAGCGAAAAAATCTTTGAACTTTCAAGATGTTTCCGTAACGAAGGTATTGACACACGTCACAACCCTGAATTTACAATGATTGAACTTTATCAATCTTATGTAGATTATAACGAAATGATGGTATTGACTGAAAATCTTGTAGCTTACGTTGCTCAAGAAGTTTTAGGAACAATGAAAATTCAATACGGCGAAAACGAAATCGATTTAACTCCACCTTGGGATAGAAAAACTATGTTGGGTTCTATTAAGGAATTTACTGGAATTGATTTTGGCGAATTCTTTACGGCGAAAGAAGCTTACGAAAAAGCAAAAGCTTTGCATATAGAAGTTGATGAAGAAATGAATTGGGGACAAATTGTTGAAGCTGTATTTGAAGCAACAGTTGAACCAACTCTAATTCAGCCATGCCACATTATTGATTATCCTCGTGAAATTTCACCTTTAGCAAAAGTTCATAGAGATAATGACAGATTAACAGAACGTTTTGAAACTAGAGTTAACGGTTGGGAAATTGCAAACGCATTTTCAGAATTAACTGATCCAATCGACCAAAGACACAGATTTGAAGCTCAAGCTCTAGCAAAGGCTAATGGCGACGAAGAAGCAATGTCTTATGATGAAGATTATATTAACGCTCTTGAGTATGGTTTAGCACCTACAGGCGGTATGGGAATGGGAATTGATAGATTAGTAATGTTATTAACTAATTCTCCTACCATTCGTGATGTAATTGCATTCCCTACACTAAAAAAACAAGAAAACTAGATTTTAGAATAAATTAAAAAAAGCAGTGAAATTGAATTTCACTGCTTTTTTATTATATGAAATTAATTATAGTTTAATTTACAGAAATATTTTTAATAATTTCTAATAATTTATTAACCATTGCATCTTCATATTTTTGAGCATTTTCTTTAGAATCAGCTTCAAAACGCAAAGTGAAAACAGGTTCTGTATTGCTTTGACGAATTAATGCAAAACCTTTATCAAAAACTATTCTCATACCATCAAGCGTAATAATATCTTTGATTGGCGTACCAAAGAAATCCGGAGTTTCAGCTATAACCTTTTTAAATTCTTCCAATGTTTGTGCCTTTAAAGAATTTGGACAAGGTAGACGAACTTCTGATGAACAATACAAAGCATCAAACGGAGCTAGTAATTCACGAATTTTGAAATTAGGATTTTCTTTTTTCTTCTTAGCAACGATTTCAATAATTCTGCAACCTGCATAAATCGCATCATCAAATCCGTAATACTTATCTTTAAAGAATGTATGACCGCTCATTTCACCCGCTAAAACAGCGCCTGTTTCTCTCATTTTTGATTTTATATAACCATGACCTGTTTTGCACATAACAGCAACACCGCCTGTTGCATTAATCGTGTCATACAAAGCTTGAGAACATTTTACTTCTGATACTATAACGGGTTTTATACCTTTTTCATTGTATTCTTTAATTACTTCTTCAGCGTAGATTAAAAGAAGCTTGTCACCCGTCATTGAGTTTCCGTCAGAATCAATTACACCAATTCTGTCACTATCACCGTCAAAAGCGATACCAATGTCAGCTTTATTTGCAACTACTGCTTTTTTGATATCATTTAAAGTTCTTTCATCACTTGGATTTGGATGGTGATGTGGGAAACGCCCGTCTGGCATTGAATAAAGTTCTATAACTTCACAACCCAAAGCCCTGTATAATTTTGGAGCAACTACACCACCGGTAGCATTTGCACTATCAACTACAACTTTAATGCCTTCTCCAACACGACCAAATTTCTTAGTCATTTCTTCAATATAGTCCGGAATCAAGTCATATTCGTTCAAAATTCCAAAAGGAACAGGAGGAATTGCAAGTTTGTATTCTTCCATTGTTAAATCTTTTACTATCTTAATTTGTTCTTCATTCAATGATTGTTTAGCATAAGTCATTTTCATACCGTTATATTGGCTTGGATTATGACTTGCTGTAATAATCATTGCCCCAGTAACCGGCATGTATTTTGTAATATACGGAGGAAGTCCTACAACTTCTGAATAGTATCCCAATGGAGTAGGTGCTAAGCCCATATCTACAACATTTGCGCCACAGGAACGAACACCTTCAATCAACGCTTTTGCTAGCGAAGGAGAATGAAGTCTTGCATCTCTACAAACACTTATCCAAATTTCAGAAGTTTGTTTTTTAGTTTCCTTAACTAAAAATTGTACAAAACCTCTACCTGTATAATAAAAAAGTTCCTCTGTGATATCATCACCATAAATCCCTCTAATATCATTTTTACCAAAAGCTGATTCTTTTAACATATATTCCCTCCAAATATTTTTTATTTTAAATATTTTGCAATATTATTGCCAACATTATATCGCTCACAATAACGTCTAAGTTCTTTTATAACAATTCCTGAAAGTGCAAATACCGCAATTAAATTCGGCACTGCCAAAAATAATGTTACGGCATCTGATAAATTAATAATGCTTTGAAAATTCATTGCTGAACCTGCTATAATACACAAACAATATATAGCCTGAAAAACTCTTGTCTTAGTTCTGGAATCACCAAACAAAAAACCCCAAGCTTTTAAGCCGTAAAATGAACCGCAAAGCATTGTTGATAATACAAAACAACTTGCCATAACGGTTAATAATATCGGATATGCCGGACAAATAGTAGCAAATGCTTTTGATGTTAATTCTATACCTGCAATTCCGTCTACGGTCAGATAAACCTTAGAAACAACAATCACAAATGCAGTTGCAACACCAACAATAACCGTATCTACAAAAGGTTGTAACATTGAAATAAATGCTTGTGCTACAGGTTTATTGGTATTAACTGCAGAAAACGCAATTGGAGCAGTTCCTAATCCTGATTCATTTGCAAACATAGCTCTTCTAAATCCCCAAAGTAAACAAGCAAAAGCTCCACCGGTCATTGCTCTAGGTGAAAAAGCTTCTTTAATAATTAAAACTAATGTTTCAGGTAAATGGTGAATATTTACTAAACATACTAAAAAAGCACTTGCAACGTACAAAGAACACATTATTGGTGTTACTTTCGATGTAAATTTCCCTATAGCTTTAATTCCGCCAATTATAGTAAACCAAGTTATAACAGCAACAATAGTCCCTAATATCCAACCGTTATTTGCAAAAAAGCTATTGTCACCACCTGTTACTTCCGTGAATTGTGCTGTCATAGCATTTATTTGGAATAAATTCCAACCACCGATCATAGCAAATATACAACATACCGCATAAATTTTAGCTAAAACAGGTGCAAATTTTTGTGAATATTTTCCTCTCAACCCAACGAAAATATAATACATCGGGCCTCCTGAAACAGAGCCGTCAGGATTTGTATTTCTAAACTTAACCCCAAGCAAAACTTCAGAGAATTTCAATGCCATAGAAAAAAATCCTGCAATTATCATCCAAAAGATTACACCGGGACCTCCAATAGAAACAGCAGCCGCAGAACCTGCAACATTACCAATGCCGGCAGATGCAGAAATCGTAGCACTTAGAGCCTGAAAGGAAGACAATTCCCCTTTTTTCTTTCTTTGATATCCGTTTGGATTTTTATGTTTGTAATTATTAGTAATCAGTTTAATCGCATGCTTAAAGCCCCAAATTCCAATAAATCCGGTTCTTATCGTAAAATATATTGCAGCAAAAATTAGGAGTGCTATTAAAAACTCTACTTTCACTCCGTTAATCGTTACATACGAAAATATTATCCCTGATACTTTATCAGCTATTGGAGATAGCAAGCTATCTATTACGGCGTCTAAACTCATAACTTAATTATATTACAAACATGTGTAATTATAAAAATTCATTAATAATTATGCATTTGTAGAAAGATTTTTTGCATCTCTTTCTCTATCTTGTTTTTCATGAATTCTTCTTGTATTTTTGTAAGTTAATCTAGGAATAAACCAACCTAACAAGTATGGAGAAATACAGAATGTAGTTAACAAGCCCGGCATTGAATTCAATCCTCTAGCAAAAGATGCAATTTTATTGCTACGATTTTTACCAACACCCTTCATTAATTTTTCAATAAGTTCCGGTTTGTCAAATTTTTCAAAGAAAGAAATAATTTTCTTGTTCTTATCGGCTTTCTTCATGCCTTTTAGCAACTTCAAATCAAGAGTTGAAGTTTTAGAACTATTTAATACAAGTTCTGCATTTTCAGACTTAGAAATAATCTTCTGCAAATCGCCGCCATTTTTGTCTATATATTTACAGAAATTCAACATTTTTTCTTTAGAATCAATATTATCATAAAGTGCAGAAATTTCGGCATTTGTAAGAACATGGGATTTTGAATATGGATTGAATAAATCTGCAATAGTTTTAGTTTTATTCATATTTCTATTTTTGTGCATCAAAACGAAACCTGAATTTTTTTCATAAGAAGTTACAAATGCTCTAGTACCCATAGGAACCGCAAATACAACTGCCAAGCTTGATGTCAAATCCCTCAATAAGATTTCATATAACTCTGTTAAATCTTTTTTACCGTTTTCATCTTTTTGCGCTCTATTATAAGCATGCATTCCTCTTGGAGTAAGCAAACCGAAAACTGAAAGTCCGGCCATCAATGTATTTGTAAAATTATGACCGTTATATTCAAGTTCAGAAGAGACAAAATCACTTTTATTTTTACCAATTAGCTTACCTAATCTTTCTAACAAACTAGGTTTTCCTTTTCCTTTGAAGGAAACATTATTATTTTGATTTTCTTGATTTTCTTCAGTTTTCCTTGCCCCTGGCGCAGTTTTACCTCTAGCATAAATTTTTGGTAGTACTGATAACACACCAAGAGTTGCAAACATCATAGATACGTTTGTTATCATTCTTTTTGCCAAAGATTTGTTTTTAATGCTATCAGCTTGCAATTCATCAAGTTTGTCCAAATGCTTATTAGCAACAATTGCATCATCAGTATATTTTATCATTGCATCAATTGTATCTTTTGTTCCGAAAACTTTTTTACTGTCTAGTTTATCAGAACCAAATTTTACTTTTTGAAGCATGTCTAAATCAGTACTTTTTGAGTATTTAATATTGTTTATGTGTTCAACAATATTTTGCATACACTGACTTTTGTATTTTGCTTTACCTCTAAATTTTGCTAATTTTGCATCAGAAGGTATATTTTCCATATTAGCAATCTGTTTCATAATATAATCAACAGATTCTTTAGTTGTATTTTCTTTACCTACGGTATCTGTTAAGATTTTTTCGACATTTGTTTTGTAGAATTCGTTTTTAAATTTATCTGCATTTTTAAGTAACGACTTATCAAATTCCGGCTTAGCGAGCAATTCTTTTAAACTGTTACCAAAGCGTTTAATCAATTGAGTATTTACACTCGTTGACTTTCCGAATTTTGCAGCTAATAAGAGTGAAAGAGGTGCTACAGCCATCATACACGGTCCGGTCATACCTTCTCTTCCAAGTACTTCAAAACCTTCTTGCATGTTATAATGCCCCGTATGCTCCTTATCACGCAAAAAACCTGCAGCAGTACGCGGAACGGTCATGCCAATACCATCCTGAATTAAAAATGACGCAAGAAAGCCACCGTTTTCAATACTTTGCATTAAAGCACCGGAAGCATTTAAAGCTCCTACCATCCCTGATTTAAATGCTACATGTTGCTTCTCTTGCTTATCATTATTATTAATATTTTGAGCTATTGAACCTTGTACTTTCAAATAAGACCTACCATAAAAACATTTCTACATGTAGTTAAAGTCATGTAAAAAAATAAATTTGCTAAATTGTAACAAAATAATTAAAGATTGTTACATTAAATTTCTTAAAAGATTAAGTACAAATTCTAATGCACCTTGTTGTTCTTCAAAAACTTTTTTTCCTGCATTTGCTGTTTCAAAGTAAAATTTACTATCACTAAATAATTTGTCAGCAATATTAAACAATTCATCCTCGGTTTTAACTACAAAACCCGCTTTAGCATTCTGAATAATTGCATAAATATCTTTAAAATTATTGATTGATGGACCTGAAATAACAGGTTTACCAAAAATTGTTGCTTCAAGAGGATTGTGTCCGCCTGTTTTATTGAAGCTTCCGCCAATAAATGCTACATCGGCAAAAGCAAACATTTTTCCGAGTTCGCCCATTGTGTCTAATATCATTACATCATTTTTAGTTAAACTACCGTTTTGAGAACGAAGACAATAATTCTGAACAATTGATTTTACTTCATCCAATCTTGTTAAATGCCTTGGTGCAATAATAAATTTTAAATCTACATGTTTTGCTTTTAATTTTTTGTAAGTATCGAAAATGATTTTATCTTCGCCTGAATGTGTTGAAGCTGCTAAAAAGACTCTTCCGCCTTTTTCAAACTCAAAATCAACATTAGGAGGAGTAATATCAAATTTTAGATTATTCATTCGTTTTGTTGTATCAATATTAGCACCCAGTGATAAAAACTTATTTAAATCCTCCGTTGACTGCGTAAAAATGCCCGTATAGTTTTGTAGCAAAGGTTTAAAGAAAAATTTCAATTTTTTATAAGAATTAAAAGTTCTATCTGAAATCCGTCCGTTAATAATATACAATTTAATTCCGCGTTTTTTACAAATTCCGCCAAAATTTGGCCAAATTTCAGTTTCTGCCATCAAAATTTCAGTAGGTTTGATTTTATCTAAAAATTTATTCACACAACTTGGTGTATCAAAAGGGAAATATGTAATCAAATCCGTAACATCGTCGAGTTTTTTATGAGCAATTTCTTGTCCTGTGTTTGTTCCTGTCGTAACAACGATTTTTGCGTCAGGAAATGCTTTTCTAGTTGCTTTAATAAGCTTTTCAATTGCATTAATTTCACCAACTGAAACCCCATGAAACATTATTACGCGCTCATTTGTAAAATTTGGTGCTTCAAAATCTCCGAGTTTTCTATTAAAAGCTTCGGCAGAATATCCTGCTTTTGAGTGTAACAACTTTAATAACGGTTTTATAAGTCTAAATATTAATTCACTTGTTATGTTAATTATGTTCATGTTTATCCTTTATTGTAGTGTAGATTGCTTCGTTGCTAACGCTCCTCGCAATGACTTGATGTGTTACTTACAAGTTGGGCGTCATTAAATTTTAATTTTCGTGGCAATCCATTTTATTTGGTGAAGTGTCTATTTCCCCTCAACCAACATATACTTCCTGCCATCTTCAATCACATTATAATCAAGGCTTTCAACCTCTTCGTCAATCACCTTATGTGGAATTATTACAAGATTATCAGTTTTTTCTAACGCTGTTTTCAAATCGGCAGGTGTAAAGTCTTTGCCGTATTCAACAGGTTTTCCACCGTAATAAATTAATGAATACTTATGTGAAAATCTGTAACAAGTAAGAGTTTTATTTTCTTTTTTTGCAATTTGTGCATATTTTAACAAATCATCTTGTCCAAATTTATAATCAATTTTAAAGAATTTTTCAGTTCCAAATGCTGATAAAACTAGCATAAGTAAAACGTACGTAAAAAATACACCTAAATATCTTCCGCGTTTAGCAAATAAAATTGAAGCCAAACCTGACGCAAATAAAAGCGTTATACATAAAGGTTTAGCACTCGCTATATCTTGAACCAATTGAGCAGGCAAAAATAACGGTGTAAATATTGCAACAATAGACGCTAGAATAAATATTCCACCCAATACATATATGGTTTTATTAATAAATCTGCTGTACTCACCTTTTTCAATATATTTAGTCCAAATATAACCGCCTAAACAAGCTAGTGACGGATAAATCGGTAAAATATACGTAATTAATTTTGTTTTTGAAGAAGAAAAGAATAACAGCGTAAATACTGCAATAATTCCGTTATAAACCAAAAATCTTTGAGTATCAGATAAATCTTTAAATACAAAATCGCGTTTAATACATTTTCTGATTAGCACAACCAATCCTGATACAACCCAAGGGAAAAATCCCCAAAGTATTGTTAAGAAGTAGAAGTAGAAAGGTTGTTGACGACCTAATTCACTAGACCCTAAAAATCTTGCTATATGGTGTTTTATTACATATTCTTGGAAAAACAAAGGGTCATGTATTTTTAGCATGACAATATGCCAAGGAAGTGTTATTAAGAAAAATAAAACAAAACCCACTAAAAAATATTGAGGTTTGAAGATTTCTTTAAACTTTTTAGAAAAAATTGAGATAAAGAACATTGAACCAAATGGCACTACAAAACCTGGAATTCCTTTCGCCATAACTGCTAAGCCTGAAAAAATGTAAAATAACCACCAAAAATATTTTTTATTTTGTTCTTTGCAAAATGTAGTTAACATTCCAAAACATAAAGAAAACCAAACGCAAGTTGCAACTACAATATCAAGAATTGCAAATTTTGAAAGAATTAAAAATTCTAAAGATGTAGATAGAATCAATGCTGATACTACACCATAAGTCCTTGAAACAATTTTTCGTCCCACAAAATATGTTAAGAAACCACATAATGTTCCATACAAAGCGACAGGAAAACGTGCCGTAAATTCAGTTATTTTGCCGAATATTGCAAATGATAAGCATTCTCCCCAAAAATAAAGAGGAGGCTTTTCAAAGAAAAATTCATTGTTAAGATATAGTGTCAAAAAATCCTTTGTATTGAACATGTCCTTTGACATTGAAACATATCTTGATTCATCAACATCCATCAATGCATAAGCCCAAATGTTGTGGAAAAATATGAAATAAAATAGAATACCCAAGCCAAGAATAGTAAACAATTCTTGATATTTTAATACAAAATCCTTAATTTTTGACATACAACCTCTCCCTTTTGTTTAATTTTAACATAAAAATAATTTGTATTTTATTATCATAACAAGAACGCCTGCTCTAAAAGAGCAGGCGGAGTCAATTATTATAATAATTACTATCCTATATTTGATTAACCTAAACCGAAGGTTGGAGCTGAGTCCTTGATTCCTTCTGAACAAGCCTGTTTGATGCTTTCCAATCTTGCCTTTGCATCTGCAAGTTGAGCTTCGCAAGATTCTTTGTCCAAATCCATTTCGGTTTCTTTTTCTTCTAACGGAGCAAGAGCCATATCTTGCTCTGCTTCTAATTGTGATTTTGCTGCTTCTAACCAAACTGAGATGTTGCTTTGGTATTGAGAACTCATCTGACTGCACATTGCTTGAGCCTGAGATTGGTTGTTTTGAGCTGCAGACATTGCCATCTTGAAAGCAGTTACTTCGTCTTTTGTAAACTTACCATCTGTACCAAATTTATCATCACCTAAGTAGTTACCATCAGCATTTTTTGTTTGTTGTAATCCTGTTACATAATAATCTTGCAACATTTCTTGGAATCTTGTACCATTGATAGCATCAAACTTAGAATCTTTGTCTTTTGGAATTTGACCACTCGCAAGCATGCTTCCCATTTGATTAAGAACAAAACTTGTTACACCGCTACCATTCATATTCCAAGGATTAAATGCTTGATTTTGAGTACCCAATCCCATTTGATTTTGGAAGAATACCGTAGCTTGACTTTGCATTATTTGTGCTTGTTTTTCAAGTTGAGACATTTTGCTAGAATACATTTTTTGTACTCTAGAAATGTTCTTCGTTATCCTTTCCTTTCGACTAGATAGACGAAGTTCTTGTAAAGTCAATTTGTTGACTTTACGTTGAAGCCTCATTTTTTCATGTAGTAACATCAAGAATGCCATTGTCTGTATCTAGTCTCCGTGTTTATTTGTACTTTTATATATATAAAGTCATTTAAGATTTAAGAATTTCACATGTTTAGCAATATTGTTACAAAACTTTACATGTTTTTTTATTTTTTACAAAATTTGATTTGTATTGAATTTTTTAAAGATAAATAATAAAATAATTTTGAATATGAAATACAAAACTTTAACAAAAGAACAAATTTTAATATCATTAGACCGTTTAACACGTTTTAAGCCAACAAAAGAAAAATACCTGAGAGTATTTTTTGATATTATTTTAAGTAACATAATAGAACCAAAATACAAACGAATTGAACTTGAGAATTTAGACATAGAAAAAATCCGCGATTTGGCAAGCGAAGTTCTTAATGCTTCTATTACAATATATATAAAAACTTTACACACACAAGCCGATAATAGTATTAACATAAAACTAAAAGATTACGAAAATTCTATATTTAATAATGATGATGAAACTCAAATATTATTAGATAACAATATTAATTACCATGACGCTATTCATTTAATTGACGAAACTTGTGTTGTAAATTTACGTTGGCTTAAATCTTTGGCAGAAGATTCTGATTTGAAAATCATGCGCGAAGAACACTATTTAAAATTTCCGATAGAAAAAGTATTATTGGTTGAAGGTTTAACAGAAGAAACTCTTTTACCGGCATTTTCAAAATTCTTAGGGCATGACTTTTACCAAAAAGGAATTCAAGTTATTCCTGCCGGAGGTAAAAGTCAAGTTGTAAAAATGTATTATAGATTATCAGAAGAACTTAAATTACCAATATTTTTACTTCTAGATAAAGATGCAGAAGATAATATTGCGCAAATTAAACCGAAATTAAGAGCATGTGACAAAATTCACCTTGTAGCTTGTGGAGAGTTTGAAGATTTACTCCCAAAATCCTTAATTATCAAAACCGTAAATAAACATTTAGAAAACTTTAATTCAATTAATGAGAATGATTTTATAGAAGATATTTCAAATGCAAAAAATTTAGAAAATATTTTTAAAACTAAAGGTTTACATGAGTTTAAGAAAGCCGAATTTGCAAAACTTGTAAGAGCAAATATTTCAGAAGATACCGATGTTTCAGACGAAATAAGAGAAATTATAAAAGAAATATCAAATAAAACTCTTGACAGTAAATTTTGTTCCTGATAATATTAATCTTGTGGTTAATCCACAGCCGAAGTATAAAAGGTTTATTGATAAATAAATATTTTTTCAAATTTTTATAAAATTTGCGCTTGTAGCTCAGCAGGTAGAGCACTCCCCTTTTAAGGGATAGGTCGCGCGTTCGAATCGCGCCAAGCGCATATTTTTTTTTGCTTATTTTTAGAATTAAGCGCAAGCATTATTACAACTCACCAGCTAGAGAGTCCCCTTTTTGAGTGCTAGGTCGTGCTTTGTAACGAA
>CAKVGW010000014.1 GCA_934747325.1 uncultured Candidatus Melainabacteria bacterium
TAAAATCTCTTATTGATGATTTTGTATCTCCATTTTATAAGCGAGAAGTTCAAGGAAAAGAACTAACCGAAATTGCATTAGATTCTAAAAGTGTTATTTTTTATGAAGATTTTACACAAATCTATGACCCATTTCTTTCATTTATTTAAAAATACAAAAAGATCGTGTTGAATAAAATTTGTTCAATACGACAAAAATAAAAAAAAATTAACGCAAAAAGGAAAAAAGGAAATGAAAATCCAACAAATACAAAATAATAATACAAACTTTCAAGGCTTGCATATGGATAAAACCGCACGAAAATGGCTTGGTAAAGATATATTAAATATTCCAGGTATAAAAGAATGTGCTGATAAATTTGAAGTAGTAGTAAAAAGTGAATGTAAATTTCCTTTAGATATGAATATTAGACGAATTTTGTGTGCAATTTTTGCTGGATGTGGAGCAAGTATTAGTGGAATGTTTGGCTTTGTATTTTTTAAAAATCAAGATATACCTATATTACTTTCGTCTTTAGGACCGGCTTTAACAGGAAGTTTAATTTATAAAACACTGAATGCCATTTCTACAGATCGATTACAATATAATTATGAATTACAAGTTGGTAAAAACATTAAAAAATCTTGCCTTGGTAATGTTAATTTAAAAATGCCTCTTTCTCGAAAATGTCAAATAAATCCATACGAACTAACTTTAAATAACGATACAAATATTATTCAAATAGTTAAAGATAATGACCAACGACAATTTATGAATATTATCCAAAAATATGACAAAAATAATATTTATGAACCAAAATATTTGTTAAAAATATTGAATAACAAAGAAATTAAACAAAATTATAAAAACGGCGAATGTTTTAATTATAAACTGGAAAATAATAGTAATGATACTATGCTGACTAAATTTCTTGATATAGTTCCAACGGAAGAAAATGAAAAAGATTATCAAGAAATAATTAAATTTATGAGAAAAGCAAAGAATATTCATTATAAACAAGTTGATTCAAATGGGATTTCTGCTATTGAAAAGATAATAAATTCCGAAAATCCTGCTTTGTTAGACTTGGTTAAGGATATTGAGTTTGATTATTCAAGAGAACTGGATTATGCCTATGAACGAATTGATGATAAGAACATTAAAGAAAAAGTTAAAAATCTGAATATTAACTTTGCAAATATCAAAGAAGCTATACGTTTAAATTCAACAGTAGCATTGCAAAAATTATTACCTGAATTTAAATCACCATTTTTTAATACAAAAAAGCTTGTTAATGATTTATTAGGAAAAGTTGCTATTAATAATCTCAATAATGCAATTACATTTTTAGAAGACAATGGAATTGATACAGCAGGTGTAATTATTTAAAAATCAGCGTAGGTCGTATAGAATAATTGACTTTCAATGCAACAATAAACAAAATGGGGAAATAATGAAAATTCAACAAATACAAAATAACAATACAAACTTCCAAGGCTTGCATGCGAATAAAAGAGTTATGCAAAGATTAACTCCTGAATTTCTGCACAGTCCTGAAATTCAAGAATGTGCCGACAAGTTTGAAGTGTTAATCACAGAAAAAGAAGGCGGTTCTCTTATTAATAGAATGTTAGGAATTGTTGAAGATTTAGTATTACAAGTAGGAGAAGGCATAAAGAATACTGGCGGGAAGCTGGAATTAACAGGTGTTAAAACCGATAAATATGCAATTACTGATGAATTCATTACGCATGCTAAAAACGTCTTAATTAATCGTATTATCAATGAAGAAAATGCGGAGAAAATCAAAAAATATGTTATCGAAGGAAAAATTGATTTATTAAACGATAATATTTCTTTCTACCAATTATCAAAAATATTGTCACCTGCAGATTACGAAGAAGCTTTCAATAGTATTTCTAAATTACAAATGAAGCAAGATAAAGATGGAAATTTGCCGCTGCATAAAATTCATAGAGCAAATCAACTTTACGACTTGAATAATCACTTTTATCTAAAAAATAATACTGAGGATTTAGCAGAAATATATTTAACCAGAAATAATAGAGGTGAGTTGCCGATTCATAATCGTGTGATTATGGATAATGTTTACGCCCTAAGAGATATTGCTTTTAAATTGATGGATTATTCAAGAGTGCTCGTAACTATTTTTGAAGCTAAAAATAGTATGGGTGTAAGTCCGCTAGAAGCATTAAAAGCAATTCGATTTTTAAGGCACACGGATGAGGCTAATCAACTTATAGAAATGATAAAAGACGCAAAACAGGATTGCATAAACGCAAGAGGTTCTTTTATTCCTGCCGTAGCTAAAAAAGAAAACGCTGTTCTTAAGCAATTAGAAAATGAGATGAATGCAAAATTTGATTATAAAGGCATAATGGGAATGTTAAAAAATCCGCATCTACAGTCAACAAATGGAGTGTTGCTAAATTACGGTAACAATATCAGTAAGATTATTGGTTTTGTAATAAATGAAGCTAATGCAGATGAAAGCAAAGCTATAATTGCTGAATTAAAGAAATTGCCGGAAATTGATTACAACAAAATGGATAAAAATGATATTTCAGTTGTAGAAAATATTATGAATGCTGAAAATTTTGATTTATTGGAACTTTTGAAAGGCAAATCATTAGATTATTCACCTGAATTAGATTTTACGTACAATAGAATTGAAAATAAAGATTTCAAAGTACAAGTAGATGAATTGAATTTTGAATTTAAAAATTTAGAAAATGCAGTCAGGGTTAAATCTATAAAAGCCATAGAACAACTTCGCAAAAATTTTTCTTCACCGCTTTTTAAAAAAGATTATAACGGGAAAAAATTGTATGAATTATTAACAAAAACTTCGGATTCCAATTTCAGAAGTGAATTCATAAAAAAATACGGAAAATATATTTCAGATTATTTCGTATAAAACTTAGCAAGTAATGTTGAACAGTTGTCATTCAAACGACAAAAACAAAAAAGATTAACGCAAAAAGGAAAAAAGAAAATGAAAATCCAACCGGTACAAAATCAAAATACAAATTTTAAAGGAATTTTTTGTAATAAACAAATAGGACGATTTTTAACGCCTGAAATTTTGGAACAAACAGGAATTCAAGAGTGTGGCAGTAAGTTTGATGTATTTATTACTCAAGAACCAAGAAAAGTTCGTTGTGGTTGGGGGTATGAAACAATACAAGATATCTTCGTTCAAGTAGGAGAAAAAGTCGATGACTGGTTCTCATCACAACCGGAGTTACAAGGCGTACGCGGTGATAAATTTACTCTAAAAGAACTTTTAAAAGACGGCGGATTATTAAAAACGAATTTTGATAGAAAAATGGCAAAAGAATGTTCAGGACGTCAATTATGTGAATATGTAATGTCAGGTAAAATAAATCCTATTTATATTGATATCCAAAAAATGCGTATGACTTTCCCTTGGCAAGATAGCGTTAGAATAATTAATGAATTGCAGGAACAACAACTCATAAAAGATAAAAATGGCAATTTGCCGTTACACAAAGCCAGAAACGCAGAAGATTTTTATAAAATAAATGAGATGTTTCATAATAATCCTTTAGGTTTAGCACAAATATACCTGACTCCAAATAATAACGGCGATTTGCCAATTAATGACTATCATATTTTTAATAATTTTAAACTTCAAAAAGATATATTCCATGCTTTGCGTAATGCTCCTAAGGAACGTGTAAATGTATTCGCGGCAAAGACTAGTGATGGGGATAGTTTGCTTGATAATTTAATAAAAAATCAAAGAGATATTTCTCACAAAGGAGAAATTGAAGATATGATAACTCAAATTTTACACGCTTCTGTAAACAAAATTCCTGAATCAGAAATAAGCATAGAAACTTCAATAAAAATTTTGGAAAATTTAGACGAAAGAAAAGATAACGGAAATATTCTTAATTTCGAAAATATATTAACCGATATCGTAAACTTTTTAATAACTGATGTTAAGGCGGAAGAAAAGCAAAAAATAATTTCAAAACTTAAAAATATACCGGGAATAGATTATAACAAAACTGATAAAAATGGAATTTCTGTTGCCGAATATATAATTAATGCGGAAGATATGGATTTAATCGGACTTTTGGAAGGCAAACAACGTCTTTTTTATTTTCCGGAATTAGACTTTGCATATCAGCGTATTGAAAATCCTGAATTCAAAAAAAAGGTTGATAATTTGAAATTCGATTTCCCTGATTTGGAAGAGGCTATAAAAATCGGTTCATATAAAAGCATAAAAGCTATTGAATACCAATTAAAATCACCATTGTTCAAGAAAGAATATATTGGCAAAAATATGATAGTTGGGGCAATGAAGAATGATAACCCTGATTTTATCAAACTATTCTTAAAAAATTATGGCGAAAGTATATGTGATGATTTTAATTATGATGAATGGTTCGCATATCGCTCTGGTGCTAAAAAAAGAAATCAAGCGTATACGGATTTCTGGCAATTTGTAATGAAATAAAAATTTGTTAAACTGCAACAAAAAGATTGACACAAAAGGGAAAAGGAAATGAAAATTCAACAAATACAAAATAATAATACAAATTTTCAAGGTTTACATGGAAATAAAAGAATATTGAAGAAATTAACTCCTGAAATATTACAAAAAACAGGTATTCAAGAATGCGCGGATTCTTTTGAGGTTCTTGTAACTTCAAAAGGTTGCAGTGTTCCTTGCTTTTTTGGCGCGATTTGCGGTATTTTTACACCGCTTGAAGAGTTAATTTTTCAAGCCGGAGAAAAAGTTGAAAAAAATAAAAATGGTAAAACTGTTTTATCCGGTGCAACAACTCTTCAATATTCTCTAGAAGAACTTAAAGATGGCAAAAGAAGCCTAAAAGAAAGATTGGGAGATGAAATCGTTGATAATGCAAGTGAAAAGATTAATGCTCGCAACACTCCGAATGATATTCGAGAAATTTACAAGGATAATATAAATGAATATGTTCAATCAGGTAAATTAGATTTGATGTTATTAACTGCTTATTTTACAAAACCTCTACTTAATGAAGCTTCTATGCAAACTTTTATCAAACAAATGACTACACCTGATGCAGATGGTAATCTTCCGGCTCACAAGTTTTTAAAAAAGAATGATATACATAGAATGAATGAGTATTTAAGAGATTATCCTGATGCTTTAGCAGAAGTGTATTTGACAAGAAATAACGATGGTAAATTACCAATACATTCAAAAGCAACGATTGAAAATATGGACATCTTGTATAACATATATATGGCTCTTAAAGATTTCCCAAGAGTTTTGGTGACTGTTTTTGAAGATAAAGGTGATGGTAGCAGTGTTATTGATTATTTAAAATTCGTAAAAAGAAATGATGAAACTGCTCAAAATTTAATTAGTTTCATCTTAGATAAAAAAGAAGAATGCATTAAGGCTCGTGGCGAATTTGTTCCAGCCGTTAGCAAAGCTGAAAGAAATCAAAAAGTCGAAATGGGAAATGTTATCAATAGTATGTCAAAAGATGACTTGAATATTAGCAAAACATTAGACTTAGAAATGGTACAAAAATCATTCGGTCTAAGCCTAAACTCAACTGATTTTATCTCAAAAGCAATTGATTATTTAATAGATAACACTTCTAATGATGAAAGACAAGAAGTAATTGCTAAACTCAAAAAGCTTGCAAGTATTGATTACAACAAGGTTGACGAAAATGGAATTTCTGTAGTTGAAAAGATTTTTAATTCCGAAGATACTGAATTATTAGAGTTACTAAAAGGCAAAAAGCTTAACTATTCGCGAGATTTAGATTATGCGTATAATAGAATAGAAAACGATGGATTCAAAGAACAAGTTAACGAATTGAATTTTGAGTTTGTAGACTTGGAAGATGCAATAAAAGCGTTTTCAATGAGAGCTGTTGAAGAATGTAAATACGGCTTTAAATCTCCATTATTCAAGATTGAATATAATGGTGCAAAATTGTTGCATCTTGTAAATTCTCTCAATCAAGAGTGGAGTTTTCAACGAAATTTTAAAAACAAATACGGACAATATTTATCCGAGTATCTTTAGTAATAAAACTAATCGGTCGTTTTGAACGATTGAAATTCAATATAACAAACAAAAAGGAAAAAGAATGAAAATCCAACCAGTACAAAATAATAATACAAACTTTCAAGGCTTGCATGTTGATAAAAAAATATACCGTCAGCTTGGAGTCGGACTTGGAGAAGGTGTGTTTTTACACAATTCTGCAATCAAAGAGTGCGCTGATAAATTTGAAGTGATGGTGGAAAGAGGTAAGCCAATAAAAAGAGAAAAGATGGATAGTATGCTTGCTTTTATAGAGCAGTTTTCGGCATCTAGTATTGGAATGGCAGCGGGTATTGGTATTGGAGCAATTTTACCTGCATATACGGGAACTTCTATTTCACTAGTTCAGGTACTTTGTATGGGAATGGTTGGCGGTGTTCTTGGATTAGCTGGAGCTATTGGACATATAATTAAGAAAAATTACGGCAATGATTATGAGTATATCTTGCAGGTTGGTAAAAAAATAAAAGATTCTACGTTTGGTAAAAAAGAACTTGTGTCTCCTCTTTCTAAAAAATACTCAATCAAAAATTATAATGATATAAATAATATAAAGAATGTTGCCGAAATTGCAAAACAAAATGATGAACAAAATTTCATGGATATTATTGATTACTATAATGTCAATGATTTATATGACCCTAAAAAGTTTTTAGATATTTTGCAAAATAAAGCTATTATACAAAATTTTTCAAATGGAGAATGTTTTAATTACAAGTTACAAGAAGACAGTAATGATACGCTTCTGACTAAATTTTTTGATATAGTGCCAACAGAAGAAAATAAAAAAGATTATGATAAAATAATAAAAATAATAAAAAATACTGAAAATATTAATTATAATCAAGTTGATTCTAACGGTATTTCTGTTATAGAAAAAATAATAAATTCGGAAAATCTGGAAATTTTAGATTTGGTAAATGATTTTGAGTTTAATTACTCTAGAGATATTGATTTTGCATACGAAAATATCAAAGACCCAAAGTTTAGGCGAAAAGTTAAAAATCTTAACATAAAATTTCCAAATATAGAAGAAGCTATAAAAATTAATTCACAAAAAGCATTACAAGCTGTATTACCGGAATTAAAATCACCATTTTGTAATATCACAATGATTTTGAATGATTTACTTACAGAAATTCCTTATGGTCATTTTTGTAATGTAATAGATTTTTTAAGAAAAAATGATATAAATGTTTCACATATAGAATTTCAAGGTCAAAGGTATGACGTATAAATGAATATAGAATGTAGGTAGTGTTGAACTATTGACATTCAACACGACAAAACAAAAGAAAGATTAACGAAAAAGGAAAAAGGGAAAATGAAACTTCAATCAATACAGAATCACAATACAATGACCATAACTAAAATAAATACAATCAACTTTAAGTCGAATGAACACAGAGAAGCTGAACTTCGTGAACTTATGCGTCTTAGAGAACAACGCAGACAAATGGAAGAACAACAACTTTTAAATAGGCTAAAATATCCAGAATTAGACAATCCAATGAGTACGAGAGTGGCAGGTTTCTTATCAAAATTCACCTGTGCAATTCAAAACGCGTCTGAGCATAATGTTATGGAATTTTTTGGAGATGAAGAAACTGCAAGTAATTTAAGAGAAAAACTTTCTCCAACTTGTCAAGCTGATAGCAAAATGCTAAGAGAAGAAGTTCAAAAAATGGACGAACTTAAAGACCCTGTTATGACTCTTATTTGTGCTAACAGAATGAAAAAGTTTACTCCAAAACAAGGTATTTTATCAGAAGAACAGCACAAAAATTTTGTTGAAGGAATCAAAAAAACAGTTTCTACAATTGTTAGAAATTCTGATTTGGATAAATTTGAACCGGAAGATAAAGCTACTATTTTAGAAATAGTTCAAAAAGTTGAAAGTTCAGACTCTGTAGACTTTGGTATTGAAAGACAATTAAAAAATCTTGTGGATAAATTAAATGCTAAAAAACTTAAAAGAGGTTTTATTCCACCAGTACAAGTGAGAAATATTGTTGGTGATAAAATAAAAAAAATCTGGAAGTAGGCAAAAGTGAAAGTTTTATCAATAGATAATATTAATAATAATCAGAGTTTTAAAGCGAAGAATATTAAAAAAGAAATATCAAAAGTTAATAGTAAACAAACTTTTGAAAAATTAGAAAAGGGGTCAAATAAAATTCCAAAAGAATTCTTGGCTGTTCGAAACGGTTGCTTAATTACAGGTGGAGTTTTTGGATTAGCAGCAGGCCTTCAGATGTTAAATGTGTCGCCATTAATTCTTTTACCGGCAGTCGGAATTATCGCAGGTTTATCCTATACTCTGACCTCAATGAAGCTTAATGCCCATTCTAAAAACAAGATTTATTCAACAGATGATAAAACAAAACAAAAAATAAAGGATGAGTGCGGAACTCAAAAATCAGAAAAAAAAGAAACTAAGGATATAAAAGAAGTAAAAAGTGAAAGCCCGATTGTGGTAAAAGAGCAGACAGCAGACCGATTTGCCGGAATGAGTCCAAAAGAAATTATTGATACTTATGATTCTAATCTTATAAAAGATGCAATAATAGCCGGTAAAATTGATTTAACAAAAATACCTTTACAAACTCTTAATTTTAGGTTAAACAATGCGGATTACGAGGAAGTTGTTAATCATTTTGCAGAATCAATAAAAACAGAGATTGATGAAAATAGACAAACTCTATTACACAAATGTGATGCAAAACAGGTTTATACTGTAATACAGAATTTATGGCAGTATCCTGAAGTGGTGGCAGAAATGATAACCGCTAAGGATGTAAACGGAGAAATGCCTATACACAAATATATTAATGATGATTATTCAGAAGAAAATTTTGAGAATATAAAACAGTTTTACTATGCTTTACATTCTAAAGGTCAATTAAATTATCAAACATTGTTAACAGTTTTTGAAGCAAAAAATGCAAATGGAGTTAGTGTACAAGATTGGCTGGAAGAGCATTGCCACAGAGAAAGAAAACAAAGACATTGTTTCCCATTCTCGGAAACTTTGCTTAGCCTCTTACACTATGCAAAAAAGGATTATGAAAATGAAACCGGTAAGGAGTATCAGCCGTTTATTCCGGTATCTGATTTAAAACGAAAAGCTTATGTTACAAGCTTAATTAATATGTCTAGTAAAATGAATTACGACAATATTATGCGAATTCTAAATGACAAAGAAATACAAAAAACAAATGGGCTTGATTTGAATTTACACGAAAATTATACGGCAGAAATTATAGAATATCTTATTAATAATGCTAATGTCCAAGAGGGTGCTAAAATTGTTGCAAAACTAAAAGCACTTAATTATTTGGATTATGATAAAGTAGATAGGAATGGTATATCGGTGATTGAACTTATTATGAATGCTGAGAATGACATGTTACTTGAACTTGTTAAAAATAATACATTCAAATATAGACCGGAATTGGATTATGTTTACAATAATATCCAAAGCCCTGAATTTAAAGAAAAAATTAAAAAGTTGAAGTTTGATTTCGTAGAATTAAAAAATGCTGTAGAAATGTTATCTGTGGAAAAATTAGAAAAATATATAAGTCACTCGGATTCACCTTTGTATGACAAAAATATTCACGGTTTAGAAATGATAATACCGTCATATAAAATAGTGGGAAATAAATTTTTTAAGAAATATAACGAATATTTTCACCGATTCATACCTTATCAGAGCTATTAAATTAACTTAAATGAACGTAATGACTCAATTACTTAGTGACTTAACGACTTTTTTAAAGATTTATGTCACTAAATACCGGTTTTGTTGGTGTTTTATTTTCATAATTAAGCTGAATTTTTGTAGGAAGTGTTAATTCTATTGGTGCTGAAATATAATCAACTTGTGATGCAGGCATTGTAGTATATACATTACCGTTAATATCAATACATTTTAACGCTTCATCTCGGAGTTTTTCGAACTTTTCTCGCTCACTCAAACCTTCCCAGTCAATCACTTCATCAATAAGCTGTTGTTGCTCTAAAAAGTTCGTTTCTGCTTTAAAAAATCTCCGTCCGCGTCCACTAGCTTCTATAAGATGTGATTTATCAAATTGCGTAAGTTGTTCAGGTTTTAGCATTGGAATATCATCTAATTTTGAACCAACCATTTTTCTTAATTTTGCATAAATTTCTTCATAAAGTTGTTTTGCTGCATTTTCGTCGATGAGTTCATTGCCTTCCGCACTTGGTGCGTGACGATAAATTATATGAGCTTTATTGCTTGTAAATGCGTTTAAGAAAGTTGCTAATGTGTTCGCCATTCTTGAAGTATAAACATTTCTCAAAAAATCTGCTTTATCTTGATTATGATTTTTGCTTGCTTCTCTTGATTTTTCTAAAATTCCGACAAAAGGGTTTATGGAAATATCTACAGCCTCAATTATTGACGGATTTTTTTGTACAGCATTCGCCAATTCTTCGGAAGCTTTTTGAGCATAGCGAGAACCTTTATTCCAACCGGAAGTTACAAATAATACTGGAATATTTAATTTCTCATAAATTTCTTTGATAGCTTCAACAACACTGTGTTTTTTGTCTTTGCCCAAAATAGGGAAATCAGACGGATTGGAATCATCAACGATGCTTAAATATTTGTTTCCATTAAAGACATTGAATCCTAAACGCTCATTAAGCGTTTTAAATCCATCTAAGAAGCGCTCTAAATCTTCAAATAAAATGCTTCTATTATCTTCTGCTTTTGCATCTTTTAAACAATGTGAGCAACCAACTGTGCAACCCCTAAATAGATTCAATGTCTCAAATCTTTTAGTAATGAAACTAATTACGTCCATCGTTAAAGGTTTTTCACTATTAAACAAACAAATATCACTTTGCACCCCTTCTAAATTTTTGAGGTTTAATTTTGTTAAAGGATATTTGCTATCTTTAATAGAGTTAGGAATTTTATTAATGTATGTACTCATGTTGGATATAGGTTTCATTATGTATATAAAAAAATGTAAAAATATTTTTTGCTACTTATTAAAAACTACTAAATATTAGAAAATTTTAATGTCGACCAAAAATCTCGTTTAGATATCTTTGTCTTTTAATCTTATCCCCTTAGTACAACAAAAATCTTCATCTGTTTTATTCCTACAATGCTTACCTTCTTCGATTATGAAATTTTCTTTATTTTACATAAAACTCCTAAGGGAACAATTTAGGTATAACCTGACGGATAAATTTGAAAAATGGGAATGCGGGGATTGTTTAGGTGTTGTTTAGATTTAAGGCACTTCCCTGAATTTAAGAAAAATTATCCTTTTTATCCTTTTCTTATCCCTAAAATTATCCTTTTTCCAGTTGGTTTGTGAAAATTTGCCTCAAACTCGGACAGGGGTTGAAATTATGAAAGGATAGAAAAAGGATAAAACTTCCGAATGGTGGGAAGTTAAATAATTTTTTGGGCAAGTTTCTAACCAAATTTGGAAGATTCTTTTTGCTGTTTGATTTGTAACAATTTCTTAATAATCAAGAGAAATATCTACTGACTTTATTATTTGACAAATTTCAGTTTTAAATTTACAATTAGGATGTTGATTACGGAGTGCTAACTGGCTGGATAATTCAGAGGTTAAATAATGAAAACAGAACAGATTACAAGATTGTTTAATTACAAACGAAAATGAATAGGAATGTGTATGAAAATAAAAATTTTTAATAATTTATTTAAGTCATCTATTTATAAACCTAAAACCAACGTTCCGCGACCTCCAATTACAAATTACGATCCAAATAATATTACTCAAGAAGAATTTAAGGCGTATGTTCATTATTTAGCCAAGAACAAAATCAACAGAACTTTTATTGAACCAGCTAAATTTATTACTGAGGCAGAACGTGCTGAAATAAAAGAATTTAAGGATAGAATCCATTATTTAGCTAAAAATAAAATTAATCGAACTTTTTACTGTTGATTACAACAAGTCCGTCGGGTGTAAATTTTTGCACCTAATTTTAATTTTTTAAAATAAACTTGTAAGTATGTAGGTCGATTTTAAATCGACTACAAAAATTTCTCATTTCATCTGACAGTTTTCTTAAACGGTAAGTCAATTTATATCAGGAACAATAACTTCTTTTTCTATTAAAAAATAGGATTTCAAAACCCTTGAAATCCTATTATATCAATTGGTTGCGGGAGCTGGATTTGAACCAACGACCTTCGGGTTATGAGGATAGTCTCGTGTTACCCAACCCCAAACAATTTTTCACGATTTACCACTACTTGGCACGAATTTTTATAAAAATTTATTTTGTTTCACTAGGTTGATTATAATTTGTTAAACTCATGTGTTGCGGAATGTGTTGTTTAATTAATATGATACTGTAATTCAAAATCTAAAATAGGATTTTCATGCTCTTGTTCCATTAGTTTTCTAATATCTTTATTTATTTCTAGAATTTCGTCATTTGGAATATCTAAATTTAGATAAGGTAAATATTTTTCTTGGGTTAAACATTCTGTTAACTCAATAGAAAAACCATTCTTTAGCAAACAAATTTTTACAGGGTCAGTACTTCCATATTTTATTGCATTGTAAAAATTAGAACAAACAAGGTTAAGTTCATTTAAAACTTCAACGTACTTTATTAAAAAATTATCAACAAAATCTTGTTCTTCTTTAATTCTCAAAATTGCTATATTAATTCGTTCTACTGGTGTTTTGGTTAATATATTTATATGTAATGGGTAAATGCCAGTATCAGCATCTTTTTTCACTTCTCCCCACTTTTGCCCTACATATATTGTTGGTTGTTCACTTTCTTTAAATTTCCAGTAGTTAGTAAATAAGGATATCATTTCTTTAAATGATTTCCCCGATAATCGCCAATATAAAAATTTTGAATAAAATTTTCTAGTTTCAATATTATTAAAACGCATTATATTTCTATCTTCTATATTAATATTAACAAAAAATACTTTATATATTGTTTCCATTAATACATCTGACGTTGTTATATTCAAATTTGAATCAATATTTGCAAGATTCGTAATCAATTTATCTTCATTTTCTTTGATATTGAAATCATGAATATTATGTTTATAACATAATTTCCCGATTTCTGATTGTATTTGGTTAATTTTTATATTAGGAATTGTTCCAGGTTCAGTATTTTCTATATAATCAATGATGTTTTCTATTTTGTTTTTGTTTGTATTATTAATCTCGCATTGTTCTAGCAAGACATTCTTGATATCATCTTTGATTTCTTTTATATCTAAAGAACTCTTTAAAAATTTTTCTAAATTTCGTCTTTGCCCCATAATGGGATTATCAATAATAAATATTTGAGGAGATAGTAATTTTAAATTTCCATTGTTACTATTAAATATTTCACTAAAACGACAAACTCTGCCTATTAAATTCTTAAATTGAGATTTGGATAATTTATTTTTTCCTTTTTTATAAGATAGTAAAAACATCTTCTCAGCAGGAATATTTACTCCCTCTAAAAGTGTTGAAGTCGTTATTATATATTTAAAGTTTGGATTTTTACTAAATATTTTTTCAACATATAATTTTATAATATCAGGCATACTTGCATGATGGTAAACAACCCCTTTCTTTAAACAAGTCAATAATTTATAATCTTTATGTGAATAATTTTGGATTGCTTTATAATCATTATCATTTTCTATATCTGAAATATTTGGCAAAGTCTCTATAAATTCTAAAACAAATTTTTCAACATCTCTAGGTTTATTTATATACAAAATATTTTTGTTTCCTGAATGATTCTTTATAAACTCTATATAATTTGTATCTTTTTCATCTAAATCCATATCAAAAAACATATTTGTTGATTGGTCAAATAATTTAAAATTAAGACCATTAATATTATTTAACACATAAAATTTTTCAGATTTTAAATTTTCTGAAATTTTGCTTGAACTAATTGGAAGGTTGGAATATTTGAGTTTTAAATTATTGACATCAGATATAAATGGACTGAAATAGTTAAATTTGGTGTTTGGATTGCGTTTGTTTAAAATTAGTTGGACTTGCCCAAGTAAGGAAGCTCTATCATCATCAGAGAAAATATTGTGAGCTTCATCTATAAATATACAGTCAAAATAAACATTTTTATGTTTATTCATTAACGCCTGTAATCTTTCTTGAGTTAGTACCGCAATAAAATTTTCTTCGTTTCCTTTGTATAATTCTGGGTGAGTAATAATTTTCCTAAATGCCCTACAAATATCATCATGTTTTATTAGTCTACGTTTAGTTTGTGCTAATAATGCTTTACTAGGTACTATTATACAAATTTTTTTATCCAAGTTCTCTTTGACTTTTGCTATTATAAGTTCAGATTTACCGTATGATGTTGGAGCAATAACCGCAATATTGTTTAATTTGTCTTGTGTAAAATTTTCAAATAAACTTTTCTGTTGACAAGATAGATATATATCCCCTCTTTTAAAAATTTCATTAAATGAAGATAGCCATGTTAAAAAGAAGTTATTACCAATTTGTTCTTCACTAAGATAATTTTCTTCTATAAATTTTACAATAGGAATATAACCTTGATTTATAGAGGTTTCGTACAATGGTTCATAATCAGAAAATTTTGTAGAATATTCTAAAATTATTCTATAACCAAGTTTATTTATATTATTATCATCTTGATTTAAGAATATAATAGCTAATTTAAGTAAAAACATTTTTTCATCAATTGATAACGTTGGAACTTCTTTAGTTATCAATTCTTTATATAATCGATAAAAGTCATCTTGTTTGTATGCAGAATTTCTCAATTTATTTAATGTTACGCATTGCATTTTTCATACTCCTCATTGAAAAATTGCTCAATTTTTTGAAAAGTACTCTTTTGTATAGAAAATAAAATCGTTTCAGAAAAATTATTACGCCGACAATGTCGTGCATAAAAACTTTTAATTTCTTGTAAATCAATTCTATCATTTATATCACTAAAACAGACAGAAATTAATATAACTTTTTTATCATCAGATATATGAGAGTTTCTGTCTCTTTGAAGTAATTCATGTAAATTTAAAACTTGTCTATTTTTTATATTTTGCATATACAAATTTGCATCGTATTTAGCATTGTCCCAAAGAACTGTCCTTGTAGAATCAGTCAATTTGTCTTTCAAATCACTTTCTGCTTTGTACAATAAGCCATTATTAGATTGACTGACCGTCTTATTTTTTGCCTTCTCGCCAGATTTAACTTCACCATATCTTATACAATTTTGTAGAGTGTCTATGTATAAAATATCAAATCCCTTTCGTATACTAGACTCTTCTTTATTAAAATATGGAGTAAATACTTTTAAATTATTTGCATACAAATTTATAAGGATATGTGCAATTATTTCTCCAAGCATTCCTTTTTTGATATCTTCGCTTTTACTATCATATCTTTCTTTAAAACTTTTAATAGTATCTTCAAATGGGTAATATTTTATATCTTCGGGATTATTTATTGTCGGACCATAGCATACAATCGTTAAAACTTCTTTAATATGTTTTTTAAAATTTTCAGAAAAATCTTTAATATAACAAATAGTTATATTGTCATCTTTTAGAAGTTCGATTTCATTAGATAAAGTTACCATTCTACAATCCTTTTCCTAATTATATTAAAATTTTAAGAAAAAGACAAATTTGTTAAGTATTTAATAGCCACATGGCTATATTTTACAGATAAATTTCCTCCATTTTCTCTAACTCTTGTTCTGCGAAGTCTGGTATTACATGCCCGTAGATATCCATTGTGATTTGAATACTTGCGTGTCCGAGCAATCTTGAGACTACTATTGGTTTCATACCATTTTCTAATGCTCTTGTTGCAAATGTATGTCTCATGGCGTGTACGTTTCTATGTGGTATATCTAGTTTGTTTTGAATTCTGCTAAATACATCTAAAAAAGTGCCTGAGTCGGTGAAATATCCGTCTTGTCGTGGAAATACAAGGTTTAATTTTGTGTAATAGTCTTGTCCTAATTTTTTCTTCATAATATCTTGTTCCATTTTATATTCTGTTAATTCGGTCATTAATGGTCGCATAACTTTTATAATTCTGTTTGATGTTTTAGTTTTAGTATTATATACAAAACCAAGTATTGTCTTGCTATCACTTTTTTGATTAAAAATTTTATTTCTTTGCACCTGTTTATTTATCCTAATAGTGTTTTTGCAAAAATCTACACAATCCCACGTCAAGCCTAATAATTCACCAGCTCGTAAACCTGTATAAAAATCAAATTTAATCGCCATACCATAATAATGATTTGGACATTCCGCTAAAATCTTTTCTTGTTCTTCTCTTGTAAAAACTTCTACTTCTTTTTTGTTTTCTCGCCTTAATTTTACTGTTAATAACGGATTTCGGATAAGTTCACCTCTTTTTAATGCGAAATTTATGCAACTACTCATTACAAGGTGTATGTTTTCTACAGTTTTGTTTGATAATCCGCCCTTACCAGTTAATCTGCCATTTGTGTATAAATGGTTATAAAACTTTTGAATGTCATCGCCATTTAAGTTCGCAAAAGCGATATTGCCGATATTCGGCTTTATGTGTCTTCTAATAATCATTTCATAACTTTGACTTGTTGAATCTCGTAATCCATAAATAGCACTATTATAAAACCATTTTTCAAAATATTCGCCAACTTTTATACACTTAGAACTAATATCAATCCCCGAACTATGTTTTACCATTAAGTCTTTTAATTTCAAACGAACTTCTTTTTCTGAATTCCCAGTACAGGATTTAAACTTTCGGTTCCCCTTAACATCAATCCCAATTTCAAATTTACCTTTCCATTTTCCACTTCTTGTATCTTTATAAATGCACCCCTCGCCGTTACTTCTTCTCTTTGCCATTATGCAATATCCTTTCTTTCTTCTTTCACAAAGTTATAAAAAGTATTTGTTTTTAGTTTTAGTAATTCACAAGCCTTTTTTGCCGTAATTTTGCGACAAGACCAATCACTATAAACTTCTTGCCAATTTGCAGGTTTAGAAATTTTCTTTCTTCCCTTGTATTTCCCTTCACGTTTAGCAACCGCAATACCGTCTTTTTGTCTTTCTAAAAGATTTGCACGTTCAAATTCATAAATTGCACCAAGCATTGTAATCATAAGTTTACCAGCAGGAGTACTTGTATCAAGATTTTCTTTATTACTCACAAGTTTTACTCCTTTATTTTCTAATTTTTCTAAAATTTCTAATAAATCTTTTGTACTTCTTGCTAATCTTGAAAAATCTTTGACATAAACGGTATCGCCATTTCTAACATAATCAAGCATTTCCATAAGTTTTGGACGATTTGTATTTTTAGCACTAATTTTTTCTTCGAAATATTTATCAATTTTGTATTGTTTCAAAATCTCAAATTGACTTTCAGTATTTTGTTCCAATGTACTTACACGAATATAAGCAATATTTTGACCTTTGTTTTCTTGTTTCATTTTACCTCCTTTGGACTTTTGCATTATTGGATATTGATGTTTACTTGTAAAGACTTTTGCAAATATCTATTTAAAAATTAAAAAAATAACTCTAAATAAATACCCCTCAAATAGTTTCATTATATTGTTTTAGACCATAACCTATTTAAAGACATTTCTTAATCAAGTTCTGTAAAGTTAGTTGATTTTTATACACGCAATTCTGAATAAAATTTTGAGAGATTATAATTTTATATACAATTCCATTATTTATATTGATAACTATTCACTGATGAGTTGTTAATGTGTTCTAACGAAACAACTTAATAAGTTTTTAATTACCTAACTTTAATATTTAAAAATTTTTATAAAAGCGGAGATTTTGGGGCAATAACACCACTATTATTGGGTTAGAATGGTATTATTGCTTTCATTTTCTAAAATACAAATTCTTTATATTTTTATCTATAACAGGTAAAAATATACTTGTATAAAACTAATCTATAATTAATATTTATCTATTATTAATTACACATGGCTTTTTACATTGATTAAAATTAAGCTGCAGGGAGGTCAAAGCGACTATCAAACCTGTTATTTTTGTGAAAATAAAAACTTTCTCTCTGTTTAGTTAAGAGCCTATTCATATTTTTAAAATTAAAAGAAGAAATTGTATTTGTAAAATCCTCAACATAGCGGAATGTTCCTGACTGCCTAATTATGTATTGTAAAAAATATATTGGGTCTTTATTTGTAATATCGTATGCTTTACAGCTTTCCTTGCCATATTTTTTAGTAATACTTTCAAGAATTTTGTTTGATATTTTCTTTTCTTGTTCCTTGTAAACAATTACAATATGCAAATGTGGTAATACGGTTTCAGGAACTCCAAAGCATTTTAATTTTGAAACCATTTTTCTTATAGGTCTACCTTTTTTGTTATTATGAAACGTAACAAATTCTCCAAATCTAAGACTTAACTGGCTTACACAAATTATACATGAGAATGGAATTTTAGTTTTCTTAGCAAATCTGTCCATTACCATTTTTATACGGTTAGCTTCTCTTGTTGCGTCTTTAACTGTTTTAAATTTTATTGAATGTTCTACATTTATAAACCTAATATCCATAATTTTAGCTCCTTTCTCTGTCTTTGTGTTAATTTTATACTCTTTTTTGATAGTATCCATTTCTTATACTCCTTATAAACTATAAATTTTCGTCCAATATTGTCTTCTTGTAATAGACTATTAAATTTTTTATCCTTGTCTAGCCATTCCTTAATTTTTTTATTTGAATAAATATTTATTAATCTGGAAATTGCAAAAACAACTTGATGAAAATCTATTAGACTATCCTCTTTTACATCTACTGAATATACCCAAGAAATACTTTTATCAGTATTATTTAAACTGAATAAATTAGTTGGGCAATCAAAATGGTCAACTTTTCCTCTGCTTCCATAGTTATAATTTTTATGTGTTCGGTGATAATAATTTGTATTCATTTTAATTCAATCACCTTTCCGACATTTTGCATTACCCACTCATTAAAATCGTTAGCAATAATGTATTTTTTGCCACCAATTTGGATTACAGGAAAACCTTTTATCTTACATAACTTGTAAACTGTATTAATTCCTATTTTAAAAGTTGTAGCAAATTCTTTAACGGTAAACATATTGGCATATATTCTGCCTTTACAGTTTTGCCTGATGTCTTCCATTGTGTCAAGCATTCTAAAACGATTTGGTGGTAATCTGTTCTCCATATATCTTTCTCCTTTCTTTTTAATACGCCCTATAACTGCAAACGTACTCCCATAAAAAGGCTCAAGATAAAATATATAACTAAATATTAGTTGGGCGTAAGTTTCCTCTTTATCTTAAACTCCTCTATATGGAGCGACCTCTGTTTGATAACCGAGCATAAGGTCAGGACTGCTGGGGAGTATTTAAGTAAGTGAAATACCCAAAATCTAAAATATTTAGTTGTCAAACTTCAATTCGTAAATTTATCTTATCAATATAAATAAAATCCGTCAAGGTATAATCCCCAATGGCAAAATGTGAAAATAAATTACAAATTTACTGTTGATGATGTGTTCGATATAATTGTAATTTTTACATAACTTCACAATGACGACACATTTTTACTTTATATAGCTGTAAACTTTTTATGTTTCTCTCACCAAACAGTCCATTTAATTGCGTCTAAAATCTTCTTTGGGATAATGCTATAATTTGCTTTTGGTAATATTCTCTACATAATCATCGGTTAAATAAGCAAAATTTTATTTGTTGCTCACCAATCTCTCTGCTAACACTCTTAAAAAACTTTAGCCTTAATTGGGTTTAAATATTGTCATGATAATACTCTCAATATATTCACTAATGATTTTATATCTATTACTATTTCCTATACTCTTATAAGAATAATTTTTATAATAATCTTATTTTATTCTTTTTCTTTCCGCCCCACCTAAAATTTTTAATAATATCTTTTTTGCCATTCCTTAATCATTTCTTCTGTTTTAAGTCGTTCCGCTCTTTGTTCTGATGTTTCGTCTTTATATTTGAGATAATCTGTAAAAAGTCTTATTCCTACTAATATTCCAATAGTAACTAAAATTCCTACTCCTATTAGTATAATATTTTTTGAAATAAATACCAAAATACAAGCTAGAATTAAAATTAAAATTAGTTCTATAACAATTTTTCTAAAAGTATATAAAAATAAAACAAAAAATAAATATTCCATTGTTATCCTTTTTATTAGTTATTACATAACGAGAAATTATTGCAACTCCAAATTAATAAAATTTTCTACACCATTATATTTTTCATTAAAAAATGTATACAACCTTTTAAGACCACAAATATATGCACTTGAACTATTTTTAGGATGTTTAACTAGTTTATTAACCTGTTGTTCTCGTAGATTGTTTTTAAATCTAGATATTGCCTCAATAGATTTAAACAAATCAAAAAAATGAACACCTAATTCCAATTCATGACGATAAGCATAAAAAGCATCTCCAATATATGTGTTTATAGTATTTTTATTTACATTTGGGTATTTTTCTATTAAATAATTTTTAAACTCTTGTTTTAATTTTTTTAATTTATCTGTCATTCTTATCTCCGAAAATTCTATTTATTTCTTCAATTTCTTCTCTAGAAAATGAATGCGATATTATATGTCTAGATTTTTTGTTTTTTATTATTCCAATAACTTTATTATTGTCGTCAATATCATAACCCCATTCTTTATCTCTATCGGGATTTATGCTTAATGGAAAATCATTAATACTGCCTTTTAGCTCTTCTATATCTAAATTGGGACATAGTGAAAATCTACTTAATTTTTGAAGTAGGTCATTTACCAAAATCTCTTTATCAATATTAAAATTTCCTAATTTATCAAATACGCCATATGGTGTTATATTATGTTCATATTCAAACATTTCAAAATCATCAAAACATTCAGAGGATATATCCGAGGATGTAAATATTCCACATTTATAGCAACAAAATGGACAATTATCCTTTTTAGTACAGTAATTTTTTGTTATCTCTTCATCTAAAGAATCTCTATAACAATTATAAGTTTCTATAAGTTTCTTTTTTGTCCCCTCCTTGTCATTATAAAAAATTTGAAAACCTTTCCAATCTGCAATATAAGAATCTACTAGTCGTCCTAAAAGTAAAAATTCTTTTTTATATTGTTCTGGATTATTATTTTTAGTTTTCTTTACGGTGATAATATGTTTTAACAAATCATTTTCTATTATTTCTTTATAATCTGAAAAATTTTTTGCATTACATACAACTTCCTTATAAAATCGAGATGTTGAGGCAAAAAATATAACTGTAACTTTATTTTCTGATAATTTATCTAAAATGTCGTACATTTACATACTCCATATTTTTATTTTGTTATTAGCTCACACTCATTATTTGAGATTAAATTGAGTACAAATTCATATTAAATGATTTCAAATCATTTTACAAGTATTTAATGAGTTCAGTTAAGTTCATTTGAAAAGTTTTATATCTAACATGAAATAGAGGATATAAAATGAACAAAAAAGAGCTATTAGGTAAAAGAATTAGAGAGCTGAGAAAAAGAAAAGGTATTAACCAAGAAACATTGGCGGAGCTAATTGATGTTGACCCTACAACAATTAGTAATATTGAAAATGGTAAAAATTATCCATCAATGATTAACCTAGAAAATTTATTAAATGTTTTAGGGTGTTCTTTTACAGAGGCTTTTGATTTTGAACATAAAAATAACGAAGAAGATTTAATATCCGAGATAACTAAGAAATTAAAAAGTAATCCTGATAAATTAGAAGATTTCTATAAAATTGTGATGGCATTAACTAAATGAAGCTTCTTTCTTGGGTAGCTTTATACCTCACACCACTAAAACATTTCATCATTCGCCAGAGAATGCTCTCATTATAAATTATTTAGGCGGGGATTTTTAAGCCGAGAAAAATCTCACAGCCGAAAACTTGTGTCCGCGACCACGAAACCTCATCACACAATGAGAGGGGCTGTATGGGGGGGGGGATTTTAAATCGTTACATTACTTATTCAATTTCACGGATTTTGTTATAATTTTTCAATTCATCTCATTTTATTGTGTTGCTAAATGTGTTGTTTATACTAAAAAAGTGAGTTCTAGAAAACCTCTAAAACTCACTTAAATCAATTGGTTGCGGGAGCTGGATTTGAACCAACGACCTTCGGGTTATGAGCCCGACGAGCTACCAGACTGCTCCATCCCGCGATATTTAATTTGTATGTCGAATAAATACACTCAACATCTTTATTATGCTCCGTAAAAATAAAAAATCAAGTACTATAAAAAAATATTTGTTTTAATAATATATTTTGTTACAATAGTATCTATACCGATGTAATGAAAGGGTTATTGATGTATAGTCCCCTAAAAACAGAACTTTTATCTCCGGCTAAAGATAAACAAACCGCAATAGAGGCTATTAATTGCGGAGCGGATGCTGTTTATATGGGCGCAACTTGTTTTGGTGCAAGACGAAATGCGCCAAATTCACTTGAAGACATTAAAGAGGTTGTTAACTATGCACATAAATTTTGGGTAAAAGTTTTTATTACCGTAAATACGATTCTGAACGATAAAGAGCTTGATGAAGCGGTTGAATTGGTCAAAAAACTTGATGATATCGGCGTTGATGCGGTTATTGTTCAAGATATGGGTTTGTTAAACAAGTTGATGGAATTGCAAAATGCACCACAACATAATGGAATAAATTCTCTTAATTTAGCGATTCACATGAGCACACAGTGTGATAATCGTGATGTTGAAAAAGTTTCATTCTTTAATAAACTCGGCGTTTCAAGAGTTGTTTTAGCGAGAGAACTTTCCTTAGATAAGATTAGAGAAATTCATAATGCTAATCCAAACCTTGAATTGGAAGCTTTTGTGCATGGCGCACTCTGCGTTTCTTATAGCGGTCAATGTTATTTAAGTCAATTTATTGGCGGACGTTCTGCAAACCGTGGTGAATGCGCTCAACCTTGTCGTAAAAAATATACGGTTAAAACAATAGAAGGTAAAATCCTTGCAAAAGACATACATGCTCTTTGTCTGAAGGATTTTAATGCCTCAATACACTTGAAAGAAATGGTTGATGCCGGTGTATTTTCTTTTAAAATTGAAGGCAGGTTAAAAGAAACAAATTATGTAAAAAATGTTACAGCTTATTATAGACAAGAGTTGGATAAATGTTCTGAAAAAATAAGTTCGGGTAAATGTGTTTATCCTTTTAATCCAAATCCTGAAAAAAGTTTTAATCGCGGATTTACTGATTATTTTTTAGAAAAGCGCAAGGATTGTTTTAATTTCGTTTCGCCAAAGTCAAAAGGTGAATATTTGGGCGAAGTTGTTGAAGTTAAAAAAGATTGTTTTGTAATAAAAACGGATAAAGAAGTGCATGCGCAAGATGGGCTTGTAGTGAAAAGTGATGGATGTCTGGTGAATAAAGTTATCCAAAAGGGAAAAACCCCCACCCCAACCCTGCCCCGAGGAGAGGGAGTCCTGCTTGTGATTTATCCTAATAAGAAAATTAAGTTGAAAGTCGGTGATAAGGTATACAGAAATCTTGATGTTGAGTTTGAAAAATTACTTTCTCAACCAGTTAAACGACAAATTGGCGTTCGAGTTGAGGTTATTTCCTCTACTGGCGAGAGGACTGGGGTGGGGGCTTGTTGCTTAACTTTAACCGATGAGAATGACATCTCAATCACTCTGCCACTAGAAGGCGAACTTGCAAAAAATCCTGAAAAAATGAAAGAAACTTTTGTAAAACAGTTTTCTAAAACAGGTGAAAGCGATTTTTATATTGAAGATATAAAAATCGCGACAGTTCTTCCATTCATGCCTGTTAGCGCAATAAATCAGCTTCGTCGCCAAGCTTTTGAGCTCCTTATGACTGAACGTTTAAAACAATATAAAAGAGAAATTCAAAAACCTCTAAGTTATGTGCCATATTACACAAAACAAGTTGATTACAGGGGCAATGTTTTTAATAATGAGGCGAAAGAATTCTATTCCAAGTGTGGATGTAACGTTTTAGAACCTGCAATGGAAGAAAAACTTCCGGAACATCCGATAGAACTAATGCGTACAAAACATTGTATAAAATATGCACTGAATATGTGTAAATCACCACATAAGTTAGTTCTTGAAGATGAATTCGGTAAAACCTATCCGCTTATTTTTGATTGCAAAAATTGTGAAATGGTGGTTATGAATAAGTAGAATTATGCTACTAGATTTTGTTCGGATTTTTCAGGAGAAGGTGCTGTTTCTTCTGCGCTTTGAGTTGTTTCTTCTTGCAAAGATTTTACTAAAGCGTTTACTTCTTCAACATTTTTGCAATTATCAAATTTCTTTTCAGCGGCTTCTAATAGTGCTATTTGTGCATCGTAGTTTTTGATTTCTGATTCGAATTCATCTTTTGTGTAATCTTCTCCGAAGAAGAATGGTGCTGAGTGTACAGAATCCGTAAACAAATTATCACAACCTGTAACTGTTATAGTTGGCGTAATTAGAGCTTTTCCTGCTTGTAAATTCGGTTGTGTGAATGCCTTATTTCCAATCGCAGCTTGGTAAGTGTTCTTCTTGCTAACGTTTTTTTGCCACCAAGTTAGTTTTTCTCTATTTGGAACATAACGATTTAATTCTGCAAAATTTTGATTAGGTTTTTCTGCCAATCTTCTCATTACTCTGTTTTGAGTGTCAATAAGCTTATTCAAAGCTTTATTATATGCATTTTGTTGCTTAGCAATTCTTGAGTAGAATGTTGCTATTTGCTTATCTGATAATACTTGACCTTGAATTTTGTTAGGATTAGCGGATACGCTTCTATTTTCCATTCTAGTAATTGCTTTTGCGCCTGAATTATTTTCTTTTAAATTGTCATAAATTGCTTTTTCTTTAATTTGACCTTCAAAGAAGTTGCTCATTTCAGACTTATTTCTTTCCAATAAGAATTTTTCTTCTTTAAGTGTTGCCAAGTATTGTTTGTCGTTTTGAGAAAGTTTACCGTTTAATTTTTGCCATTCTTGTAATTCTTTGATTTTTGCATCAACTTTTGTCAATCGCTCATTAATAGAGTTATTGATGTCTTGTTTTTGTGCAGCTTCTTTGCTCTTCAAATTGCTCGCACCTTTTTTGAAGCTACCTAACAATCCGTTTTGAGAAATAGATACTGCATCTGCTTTAACCGCTTGAACTGTGGCTTTTAACGGATTAACAAACGTATCAGCTAAGAATTGTGTAGATTTTTGCCATCCTTTACCTATTAATGAAGTTCTTGTTTGAGAAGTTACTGCATTTGTAGCTCCTTTGCCGATAGCTCGTAAGCCACAAGCAGAGCCTATTGCAATTGCACCCCCAGCGAGAATATCTTGCATAGCATTATCAATTGCTTCATCATTATCACTATTTTTAACTTTATTAAATTGTTTTATACCTTCAATTAATTGTTTACCGCCACCAATCAGTCCTGCTGTTGCTAAACCAAGTCTTGCAACAGGACCAACTACCGGAACAAAGCAGAGTGCGGTTAAACCTACGTTTGTTGCACATTTTTTCCAATTCCATTTGCCGTCTTTTTCAAATCCTAAAAACTGTTTACCCATATTAAGACCTGCTGTTAGTAAGTTTGAACCCCATCTTGCAGCTTTACCCCAAAAACCTTGTTTTTTATAAGGAGTTCTTTTTGTGCCTGAACCGTCTGCTTTTTCTGTTTTTTCAAGTTGTGCTTTTTCAGCTTTTGCTTTTTCTAAGGTTTCAGTTATTTTTAATTCTTTTAATTTATCTTCCTTTATTGTATTCAATTCTGCATTATTAGAGCTTTTTTCTGCTTCTTTTGACTCTTTTTCCATACGTTTTTTGTATTGTTCATATGTTTCATTTTCTGTTGACATAGTAGACGAACCGGAACTACTTGGTGTAGCCCAAATATTATTGTTGGAAAAATCAAATGTATTTAAATTGTTAAAAGTTGGCGTGTTCCACATGCCCCAATTAGGTGTATTCCAAGTGCTAGAAATTCCAAATCCCATAATAATATCCTTTTTTTTGAATTGCTTTTTCTTCTCTTTCCCTCGCCACTCGTGGAAGAGGGGTTGGGGGTGAGGGGCATTAACCCGCTCATCAAAGACTTGTTTTACACGCTTGGAGCGTATAAAATCGTAGCAATTTTTACTTAGTATTTAATATCCCTTATCTATATAAAGTTTTCATGCCTTAAAAAATTGACTTTATCTTAACAAAGCTTTACAAATGCAAATTGAAATTTTGTTTTTGATATACTGAATATATGAAAAAGTGTGGATTTGTAGCAATTTTAGGTCGTCCCAATGTTGGTAAGTCAACTCTTTTAAACCAAATTTTAGGTCAAAAGATTGTTATTACAACAGATAAGGCGCAAACAACAAGAAAACGCATTAAAGGTATTTTAACCGAAGATAGGGGACAAATTATTTTTGTTGATACTCCGGGGGTACATAGACCTTTAAACAAGCTTGGTGAGTTTTTACTTGACGAAGCTAAAGTTGCAGTTCCTGACGCTGATTTGGTTTTATTCTTGGTTGACGGTTCAGAACCGGCAGGAAAAGGCGATAAGTGGATAGTGGAAAATATTTTGAAACAAAGTAAAATTCCTGTAGTGCTTGTTATGAATAAAGTCGATAAACTAAAGAAAACTGAAAAAGTTGAGGAAAATTTGATTTCATACAAAACTTTGTTTGAAGAAAATATTCCTGTTGTTAGAATTTCTGCCAAAACGGGTAGAAACAAAGACACATTACTTTCAAATATCTTCAAAAAACTTCCTGAAGGTGATTATTTGTATCCGGAAGATGTTGTAACAGAAGAAAATATGCGCTCGGTTGCAGAAGAAATTATCCGTGAAAAAGTGCTTTTGAATACGCAGGATGAAATTCCACATTCGGTTGCAATCAAGGTTGAAAAATATGAAGAAAACGAAGATATTGATAGAATTTATGCAACAATATTTTGTGAACAAAAGAGCCAAAAAGGGATTCTGATTGGAAAGGGCGGTAATTTGCTCAAAAAAATCGGAACGGATGCGCGTTTGGAATTAGAAAATATTGTTGAAAAGAAAGTCTTTTTGGGCTTGGAAGTGAAGGTAGAAAAGGATTGGAGAAAAAAAGATAAAATTCTAAAGAATTTTGGTTACAAATCTGAAAAAGAGTAGCAAAAAAAATTTTTACGAGTTTTTATCTAATTACTCCTCGCTATGAGAGGGGGTAGAATTTCGAGTTGAGGCATGCGAAACTTAGAAATTCTGGTGAGGGTTTATCCCTCAAGGACAGACTTAGGTTGGGTTTTCAGCCCAACGAAATCAAAAACTAAAAACAAATAAGTGTGTATTAGGAGCAAAAATGAGAATAGAGAAAATTAATTCAGGTATTCAAAGAAAACAAAATTTACAAAACAATCAGACAAGACCGACTTTTCAAAGAAATTGGTCTGAGCATGTGAGCTGGGGCGCAAATTATTTTAAAGAAACAGGGAAAACTAATTTTAAGTTATTTTCTTTTCCCGATGCGAAAGCTGTTTTTGTAGAAGTCGGCAAAAATATTAGTGAAGGTTTTGGTGCGATAAGAGATAGAGTTGTTCAAATTTTAGCAACTGCCGGAACAGCTTTAACCGTAAAAAATGTTCTGCCGAATGATGATAAATCATCAGTTTATCCAATGGATAACAAAGGCGATGGCGTTTATGAAAAAACTGATGTTGACGCAAAACCCGGCATGCCATACCGATATATTGTAGTAGATAAGGACAATAATATTAATTTGGTAAAAGATCCTTATGCAAAAAAACAAGAAAACATTAATGGTTGGAGTACTATTTATGACACAGATAATTATAAATGGGAAAATACTGATTGGTTAGAAGGTAAAGACCCTCGTAGAATAGTAAGAAAACCTAATGAACTCCAAAGAGGCTTGGAAGGTTTAGTTATTGATGAAATAAATATTCCGACACTTTCTGAGGAAGGTGATTTTGAAACTGCTAAAAAACGAATAGATGTTATTGCAAAACGTGGCGTTGCAACTGCAGTTGAACTTTTACCTGTTGAAAATACTTTTTCTAAACAATGGGGATATGATGGCGTAGATAAGTTCGCTGTAAACGAAAAGTTAGGTGGCGCAGAACAATTAAAGAGTTTGGTAGACTATGCTCACGGCAAAGGTTTGAACGTAATTATGGACATGGTTCCAAACCACATGGGGCCTGATGGTGATTATTTAGCTCAAACAGGTCCTTATGAAAAAGGTTCAGGTCAGTTCGGCGGTGAATTCAACTATGAAGGTCAAAATAACAGATATGTAAGAGATTGGATGGCAAATGCGGCTCTTTGGTGGGCAAATGAATTTAAAGTTGATGGCTTAAGACTTGATATGACTAAACTTTGTGGTTCTGATTATTTGCTCAAACAAATTGTAACAGAAGTTAATGAACACAATCCAAATGTATTTATTATTGCGGAAGATGGACGTGAAAACAAAGAATCAGTAACAAGATACGTTGATGCCCCTATATCACATAAAGAAGAATTGGATTTTATTGATACGCAAGTTGATTTTATTGCAAATAAAGGATGGCGTTCAACTCCTGTAAATATTGGTTTCGACAGCGAATGGGACTTTAGATTGATGCATACAATTAAAAATGCTGTGCTAGCTCCAGGTGCGAACTTACTAGATGATTTGGATAACAGACTAAAAGCTTCTCAACACCGTGTGAAATACGTGATGAGCCATGATGAAATCGGTAATGAAGATGGTACAAGATTGATTCCAAAAGTAATGGTTCGTCAGTTGAACTTGTTTGTAAAATCAAAGGGAAATAGTGATGCTGAAAAAGGTCAAAAAGCAGCAAGAGCAGGTCAAAAATTAGCAGAATTGGTTGTTTCAAAAGATTTTGCAACAATGGATGATACAAAACTTGCGCTAGCCGAACGAAACTTGGGCATTAATGATTTTATTAGTAAAGAAGATTTGATAAATGCGTTTATGACAGCAATTGCAAAACAAAAGCTAGCTTTAGGTACAGTTCTGACAATACCTGGACCTAAAATGTATTTCCAAGGTGATGATGAAGCTGATTTGTCAAATTTCAAATTTTTTAGAGAGTTTTCAGGAGAAAAACAACAGAGGGCAAAAGACCCTGATTTTGCAAACAGAATCGTTGCTGAAAAGGGATATGACACGTTAGAATCAATTGCACGTCCGGATTCAATTTTGGGCAGAGTAAAACCTGATGGTATGTTTAAGAATATTTCAACTCAAATGGAAACGTTCAGTAAAGATTTAGCAGAATTGTTACAAAATATGCCAGTTTTGAAATCCGGTGACATTATAGGAACATATAAGGACAATAACCATAATGTTCATATTCATCATTTGAAACTTGGAAAAGACGAAGCTCTTGTTATTAAAAATTTTGGTCAAGGCTTCCATCATAAAAATTATGAATACTATGGTTTTCCACAAAATAGTAGTTGGCAAGAGGTCTTTAATAGTGATGCTAAAGAATATGGCGGTTCTGGTTATTCAAATAGAAATAGGGAAGCTATAACAAATATGAAACAAAGTTTGTCTTTAGCTCCAAACAGTATTGTTATTTTGAAAAAAGTTAAATAACATAACTAAAATTTGCTCTATCCCTCTTCTGCAAGGAAAGGGATAGGGTATTTTATATACTTTTTATCCCTTTACAAACAATTCATTCATGTTAGTATAGAGTAAAAGGACAGTGTATGACATTATTTAGCACAAAACTTCATCATCATACTCATACAAACCCGAAAGGGCTTGGAGTTTTGTTGCTTCTCTGATAGGCTCCATATATCGGCTCTTTCGGGATAATTAAGAGAGAATGAGTACGATAAATAGGAGAAAAATTTAAAATGTCACTAGTAAATATAATTTCGGCAATCGGTAATAATTCAAGCATATACCCGCTTATAGTAAGGGATTGTGGTATCGAAGTTCCTTCAAAAGTAGTCATGACTTATAACCAAAATCTTAAAGATTCAAAACAGATGGCTTATAATGCAACGAGAGAACGACTTATTGATGAATACGGAACATCACTTGTTTGGCTTGGCGGGATTCCGGCTGTTGGCGCTATTTGTGATTGGGGCATTAAAAAATTTGGCTATGATCCGAATGTTAACGTTAGCCTTTTGAAAGAGAATTCTAAACAAGGACTAAAATATAATATTGATAAATTTAAAGAAGTTGCTCCTGATGAAGCTAAGGCAATGGAAAAGGTCCTTAAAAACAAATCCACTTATCAAAAATTACTTGCGGGTAAATTTGTTTTATCAACAGCTCTTCCGGTTGCGGTAATGGGATATTTTTTACCAAAATTTAATTTTGCATTGACCGATAAGTTGAGAAAGAAACAAGAAGCGATGAAACCTTTGTACAATGAATTAGAGAGTGAACTAACTCCATCTTCTCAAACTGAACCTGAGGTTTCTGAATCTCAAACAAAACCTGCTTTTAAAGGGATTTCTGCCTCGTTGGCTAATATGTCAACCGTTCACAAAATGGCTTTAACCGACGGCGGTTTAACAGTTGGCAGAGTTGGAACTTCAAGAAACAAATATGAAGCGTTAGAAAACGGTTTCAAAATGTCAATGATGATGTTTTTAAACTTTGTCGCTCCTATTTGGTTTGCAAAAGGTTTTGATTCATTGTCTAATAAGTTTTTTAAAACAAATGTGAATTTAGACCCTAATTTATTAAATGATAAAGATTTTTTGACAGAAATTAAGTCTAACAAATTGGAATTACCAAAAGAGGATGTAATAGAATTTTTAGATAAAAATCCTAATTCAAAATTTGCTAAATTATCAGAAAAATATTGTGGTGTAAGGTATTTGAAAAACCGAGTACGTGACCCTAGAGCATTTGTAGATGAAAGTCGAGTACAAAGTTTTCAAAAAGAAATAGAAAAATTTGCAAAACAAGCAACTACAAGTGGTGATGTAGAAAAGTTTGCAAAAAAAGCACTTGTTGCAAAATCTGCAAACATTTTGGCAAACGTAGCGTTGAGTAGCTTCTTGTTAGCAGTTGCGCTTCCAAAATTAACATTTATATTGCGCAAAAAAGTTACAGGTTCAGAAGCAGAACCCGGTTTAATGGGTAGGGATATTAAAGCATAAAGCTGATTATCCCATTCTTTTCCCGAAAATTTTCTTAAAGAATGCTCTAAAACCGCTATTTTCTGAGCCGTTTTTGTATTTTTCATAATTATCGGCAACAAATTGGTTTCTTGGGTCAAGCTCTTTTAATTTATCCATATATTCCATAGCACCGTAATTATCTCCGATAGATTCTCTGAATTCAGCTAATTTTTGTAATGCGTTTTTGTTTTTAGGGTCAACATCAACCAAGCGTTCGTAGAATTCGCTCGCTTTTGTTTTGTCGCCTTCAGTTTCAAGTAATATAGCTATAGTTTCAATTAAGTCTACATTTTTATCATTGAACCTGTAAGCGGTTAAATATTCGTTCAACGCAACATCTTTATCGCCGCGTACAATATTATATTTGCCCCAGTTTACGTGTTCATTGAAGGAATCTTCTAACTTTTCATAAATCAAGGCGCGCATCTGATAAATCAATGGTGAATTCGGATCAAGTTTTGCGTATTCATCAATTTCTTTAAACGCATCATCTGACATACCTTTTTGGAAATAATATTGAGCTAAAAGTGCGTGGAAAGTTTTATCGTTTTTATAATTTTTTTGATTGTGTTTAAGGATTTCAAACCCTTCATCATTTTTACCTAAATCAAATAAAGCTCTTGCCTTTGTTAAATCGTGTTGAGTTAGTTCTAATGCTTTTTCAGGTTGAGAATTTCTAATATAATAACCTGCTAAAATTTCTTCAAAATCTTTGAAGCCGCAATCTTTTCTTCCGCGCTCAAGAATTTGAATTGCAGAAATTATGCCTTCGTTTTTTTCATAAAGTTCTGCTAATTTTAAATATACAACAGGATTTTTATCATCATAATCTGAAATTTTTAAATATTCATCAATGGCATCTGTTATTTTTCCTTGACCCTCACAAAGTCCGGCATATAAATATCTTGCAGGAAGAGCTTCTTGTTGGTCTTTTGCGTGTTCAATCGCTTTTTTGTAGTCATTTCTGGCATGGCTCATTTGCTGTTGAAGTGCATGCAAATTCCCTCTTAACAAATAATACTTGAACCTATCTTCATTACAAAACAAATCAATTAACTGTTCGTGCGCTAAAATATTTGGCGGGTCAATTTCTAAAATCTTGCCATAATAAATCTTTGCATCATCCTTTTTTTCTAAAATTAACGCAACATGCGCAAGTTTGGTCAATAATTCGACATCATTTTGTTTGTGAGAGAGCTGTTTTTTATACTCCGCATAAGCTTCTTCATATTTTTCATCTTGTTCAAGTTGTTCTGCTAAGTTCATTTTATTCTCCTAGTTAAATTTATTTTGAGCAACTGCCATACCGTCTTTAAAATAACAAGCGATTCCTTCTTTTGCTTTTACAATAGCACCCTTTAAAGTTTCTAACTCTTCCTTAGAAAAATTTTGAAGGACAAATACTTCTGAAGGAATGTTAGGTTGAGGTCCTATACCGATTTTTAGTCTTGCAACATTTTTTGTTCCAAGATGTTGAATAACAGATTTAATACCATTGTGTCCGCCATCAGAACCATTCGGACGGAATCTGATTTTGCCGATTTCTAAAGACAAATCATCATACACAATCAAAACATCCTCAATCGGTATTTTATAATAATCCATAACCGCACGCACTGCCTCACCGGATAAGTTCATGAAGGTAGTCGGTTTAATTAATAAATAATCTTCTGTGCCTGTTCTTAAATTTGTCATAAGACATTTAAGACGTGAATTTTCTCTAAAATTCAAATTCTCATTAAGAGCAAAACTATCTACAAGCATAAAACCTGCGTTATGCCTTGTGAAAACGTATTTGTCACCTATATTTCCTAAACCTGCGATTAACTTCATTTTTTATATCCCTTTTGGAGGTGAGTAAACCCCTCACCCTAGCCCTCTCCCCAAGAGAGGGAATAACCGACGCTTGTCAGTTATTTGAACCTTCTCATGTTTTTCATCATTTGATGAGCCGTAAGATTCGCCCCTGCTTGTCCCATCTTGCCCATCATTGAGCCCATGTTCTTTTTGACATCAGAAAAACCTTTCATCATCTTACGCATTTGTTCAAATTGATTTATAAATACATTAACATCGTGCAAAGGAAGTCCTGAACCTTCTGCAATTCTTTTTTTGCGTGAAGAATTCATAAGTTCAGGGTGTTCGCGTTCTTCAGGCGTCATGCTTTGGATAAATACTTCAATGCGTTTAAACTGTTTTTCGCTTTCGTGTGAAAGTTTTTGTCTATCGTCTTTTGAAATTTTTAAACCCGGAATCATTCCTAAAAGCTGATCCATTGAGCCGAACATTTTCATTTGTGACTGCATTTTTAGAAAATCGTTAAAAGAAAATTCAGCTTTTGCCATTTTCTTTTCCATTTCTTTTGCAGTCTTTTCATCAAAAACTTCTTGCGCGCGTTCTACAAGTGATACAATATCACCCATTCCTAAAATTCTTGTCGCCATACGTTCAGGATAAAAATCTTCTAACGCGTTAAGTTTTTCTCCCGTACCGGTTAATTTAATCTGTTTATGCGTACAATAAACGACGCTTAATGCTGCACCACCACGAGAATCGCCGTCTAATTTTGTTAATACTAAACCTGTAATGCTTAATTGCGCATCAAAATTTTCGGCTACGTTAACAGCTTCTTGACCGGTCATAGAGTCAATTACGAGCAATTTTTCGGCAGGATGAAATACTCTATCAATCAAAAGCAATTCTGCCATCATATCAGTGTCAATTTGTAAACGCCCTGCCGTATCTAAGATAAGTGTATTAAACCCTTTTTCTTTAGAATAATTAATCGCGTTTTGGATGATTGTCTGAACATCCTTTGAATCATTTTCAGAATAAACTTCAACCCCGATTTGCTCGCCCAAAGCTTTTAACTGGGTAATTGCAGCCGGTCTGTAAACGTCACAAGCGACCAAAAGCGGATTTCGGCCTTCTTTTTTAAGTTTAACGGCAAGTTTAGCAGAAGAAGTTGTTTTACCGCTACCTTGAAGACCAAGCATCATGATTAGATTTGGATGTCCTGAAAAATCAAGTGGTTTGACTTCTTTACCTAAAAGTTCAATCAATTCGTCATGAACAATTTTTACAAGTTGTTGTGATGGATTAACACCTGCTAAAACATTTTCACCTTCAGCCCTATCTTTAATATTAGAAATAAAAGCTTTTACAACTCTCAAGTTAACATCAGCTTCCAATAATGCGCGTCTTATTTCGCGCAAAGCCTCTTGCATATTATCCTGAGTCAATTCTTTTTGGCCTGCAGTTTTAGCAATAATATCTTGTAATTTATCCGATAATGAGTCAAACATCTATGATACATCCTTAATTAACGATTTAACTATATGAATTGTATCACAAACAAGATGTTGCAAAAATATTAAATCGAAGCTGTAAACTATGAGAATATGCTAAAGTTTGTTTCTATGTTTTTATCTCTAACTGATTCAATACCCTTAATCATTTCATTGATTGCTGATTGTTCTGTTTCCAAATTTTGCATTCTTTGATCTACTCTTGATTCTTTTTCGTTAATTACGCTCTTTTCATATTCATATTTAACTTGAGCTTCATTTTGAGCATTTGTATCATTTACAGTGAAAATATTATTAAAGTTAGAAGCAATACTGCTATCGTATTCATATTTAGTTTTACCATCATTATCCTCCGTGGTTTTCATTGTTGTTATATAATATTGATTGTTTTGCAACATTTGGTTCATATAATCATTGTCTTCAACACTGGCATTAATTTCATAACCGTTTTCAACCATAGCAGTGAATAATTGGTCGTAAAATTTAACTTCACTTTCCTGTGTTGCAGTAAGTGATTGGTTGTCTGTGTTGACAGCACTTTTGTATTCTGATTTTGCATTATTTAACTCAGTTTCTTTTGCGTCATATTCAGCTTTCCAATTTGTCCATTCAGTACTTTGTGTATCTCTGGTTGTATATAAAGTACTTCCTGTTGAATCGCTGGTAGTTTTCGTTCCTCCATTGTTACAATAAGAACCTAAAATTTCACCAATCATACTTGCAACATTAACTTTATAGTTGTCACCATCTTTTGTAAAGCCTGTGCCACTATTTTTTAATTGGTCAGATGTTAAGCTGAAAGTAGATTCATAGTTTGTTTGATAAGTTTCGCATGCAGATTTAAATGCTTTTGCATCATCTTCAGATAAATATCTGCTAATATTTGTTGAAATTGAATTTAAAAGTGTTTTTAATCCTGAGCTTGCTGTGCCTGAATTACCTAAAGTGACAGTTCCATTAGCTTGTGAGTATAATTTTCCAATATCATAACTTTGAGAATTAAGAGAAATGTTACCGGCTAATGATACAAAATCTTTTTCAGTTCTATTTTTTATAGGCTCTTTTGCTTCAATTTTATCAAGTTCTTGTTGTAAAGAATTGACTTTTGTTGCTGAACTGTCAACAACTGCACTAGTGCTAGAAGCGTTGTTTAATGCATCTTTAGAAATTCCTGTTAAACCTGATAAAATTTCTAATCTTGTATCACCTTCATACTTTCCGCCGTTTGCTTTTAGCATTTCTGCGTATTTTTCATATTTGCTGTCTAACACAACTTGTCCATTAGCGTTTGTCAACAAATATGGTGTATTGTTATTATATGTGTTTGGGCGCATCAAATTTCCGTAGCTTAAATCAACATAAGTTACACCTGAATTATTTGACCATTTTAAAGTCTTTGTGCTTAGTGCGTCTTGATATTCCTTGGAAACTCTCTTCATATCTCTGGAAAGAGAAGTCTTTTGTAAAGACAAATCCTGAAGCGTCCTGCCGATTGTGTTCTTTCGGCTGGTAAGCTGCAATAATCTAACTTGTGATGCTGCCATTCCCATGATTTGTCCGCTTTCCTTTATAGTTTTCCCTTTTGTATTATATATATCGGCACAATTTGTTGAAAACTTTAATAATTTTGGGAAATCGTTACAAAAATTAACATATTTTTATCAATTGTGAATAAACAAAAAACTCTTCGTTTAACTTACGAAGAGTTTTTATGTGAATTAAAATTTATCTTATCTGCCAAAGTTATAAGTGAAAGAACTTTGAATTGCTGAATCAACTGCACCTTGAGCGGATTGTAATTCAGTATCAACCATCTTCAACCTTGTTTGATATTCTTGCATTTGTAAATCTAATTTTTTCTCTAAAACAATGAGTTTATCTCGTCGTGCTTCCAACTGTTTCACTGCCGGATTATCAGGATCTAAGTCATTACCTAGAGCCATAATTTCATCAGAAGACGCAACCAATTCCATCTTGGCAGATGCAATCCACTGCACTTTTGTTTCCAGCGATATCTTATATGCTGTTAAGTACATCATCCTGAAACTTGAGGCTATTAATCCCATAACACACGTTCCTTATCTTGTTTCGTT
>CAKVGW010000015.1 GCA_934747325.1 uncultured Candidatus Melainabacteria bacterium
GAAAGGATAAACAATGACAGAAAAAAAATATCATGGATATAAAATAGAAGGCGTTGGCAAAGGTAAAGCCGACTATTACGTTTATACTGATTTGTGCAAAGGCTGTGGTCTTTGTATTGCAAAATGCCCTATGAACAAAGCAGGCAAAGAATGTTTGACGTGGTCAAAAGAAGTTGGTTTGTACCAAACTCCTGCGGTTGCGCCAAATCCTGAAATTTGTATCGCTTGTGGTGCTTGCGCAATGACTTGCCCTGATAGCGCGATTAGGATTGAAAAAAGAAATTAATATAAAAAAGTTAATGGTGCAAAAATTGCACCTTTTCTTCAATGGAAAAAATGAAAGTGGAAAATGGAAAATTGTTTAAAATAATTTTCCATTTTCTATTTTAGAGAAGTACGTAGGTCGGGTTCAACGTTTTTATTGAACCCGACAATAATTTTGAAAATAGCAAATCTTGAAATATAAGTTGCCTCTGACTCAAATCTTCACCAGAAAATCTAAGTTTCGTGAAGTTCAATTTGATTTTCCGCCGTTTCTCTTGGAGAAGGAGTTGTGGTGCTTTAGTAAACTTTTCGCTAATATCCATTGTTTTAACACTCTATCACCAAAAACTAAACTAACAGGTAATTTATGTTCAATCATAACCCATTACAATTTGTTTATGGAGATATGTTGTTATGGAAAAATTTCAAAATAAATATTTAGAGCTTAAAAACATAGACAAAGACATCGTGAACTGGGTTGAAGATGTTGCAGAAGAAAATAATTGCAAAATCGAACGCAAGGAGTGGAAAAGTAAATATAACAGTTATGTTGTTTATGATTATGAACCATTTTGTTCAGAAGGATTTGAGATAAATATTTTGCTAAGTTCATACGATTTATCTTATCTTAATTTTATTAAATATTTATATAATGAAAAATTAAGTACAATAGAATATCTAGATAACTGCGCAAAAATTCCTGCAATAAAAAACTATTCAATTTAGTAAAGTTGTTATATAATAATCCTTATCTAGTTTAATAAGGAATTTTATCATGCAAGAATTTTTTAATGATTATGTTCAATCACTCGAAACTTATATTATGTTTCGTATTAAAGAAACTGTGGCAAGAATTACGCCTGAGCTTATTGCAAAAGACAGAGCGCCGATTTCTTTATCAATGGGCGCGCCAACGGCAACCCCTCCACAAGCTTTGATTGACGCATTGAAAAATGCTCTTGATGAAAAAGGTGTTCATCTTTACTCAACACCAAAAGGTGAACCTTATTATAGAGAAGCAGTTGCAAAGAGAATGAAAAACCGCTTTAATGTGGAACTTGATCCTGCAACAGAAATTTTTTCTTTAATCGGTTCAAAAGAAGGATTGGCAAATTTTATCAGAGTTATTCTTAATCCGACTACAAACGAAGAGGAAAAAGAAATTGTTCTTGTTCCGGACCCGGGTTATGCTTCTTATAAAGAAATGGTAAAAGTTTCAGGCGGGATGTCATACCCTATTCCTTTAACTCCAGAAAACAATTTTATGCCGAATATGGAACAAGTTTGGGCAGAGTTTTTGAAAAAAGGTTATAATCCTAAAAAAGTTAAAGCAATGCTTATTAATTATCCAAACAACCCTCTTGGTGCAACTGCGACAAAAGAATATTTGCAAAACATTGTGGACTTTTGTAAAAAACACCACATATTGTTGATTTCTGACGCAGCATATACTGACATGTATTTTAAGCCTGAATTAAAACCAATGAGTATTTTGGAAATTGAAGGTGCAAAAGATATTGCAGTAGAATTCTTTAGCTTTTCAAAACCTTATGCGATAACCGGTTGGAGATTAGGTTGGGTGTGTGGTAATGCAGAGGCTGTTAAGATTTTTGGAAAACTAAAATCAACGCTTGATTCAGGCTTGTTTAAGGCTCTTCAAAAAGCTTGCGCTGAAATTCTTAATTCAGAAGAAGGCGAAAAATATATAGAAGAAGCTAATAAAAGATTTAAACATAGCCAAGACGTTTTTGTTAAAGGTTTGAAGGAAGAATTGGGCTGGGGTGAGTTTAATATTCCTGACGCAACGTTTTATTTATGGTTGCCAATTCCTCCTCGTTATAAATCTTCTGTTGAATTTACGGATGAGCTTATGCATGAATCAGGTGTAATTGCAGTTCCGGGGGATGCTTTTGGTGAATACGGCAAAGGTTTCTTTAGAGTTTCAATTGTTTGTTCTGAAGAAGAATTAAAAGAAGCTATTCGTAGAATGAAAGCAGACGGATTTACGTGGAAGTAAGTTGTTGGGCTGGTATGCCCAACCGACATTAGCTAACAGTTATTCTCCCCTCACCCCCAACCCCTCTCCCACAAAGGGCGAGGGGAGAAAATTGACAGCTTTCTTGAAATTATTACTTCAAAATGTTACTATAATTATATATAGCGCTAAAAAGGATTTATTTTGATGAAAAAGATATTAATATTATTAGCATTTTTAGTTCCATTTGCTGCAATTGCAGATGATGTGGTTACAATTAATGGTGTAGATGAGCCGGAATGGAAAGATTTTGCGCCTCATGCTTATATTAATATAGAAGAACCTAAAGGTATCGGCAAATTAAATGAAACTGCGTCATACTGGTATAAAAGAAAAGCTGATTTTGACAGCTCAATTAAAGAATGCCGTGAAATGACGGATGTTGGTGCGCAAGTTAGCTGTTATCAAGAAGTGAAAGTAAAACAATATCAAAAGAATAGCGATTATAACGCAAGATTAGAAGCAAAAGAACGTGCAAGAATGGTGCCGCAAGAAATGTATGACAGAACAAATACAATGCTTCCAATCGGTGGTTATTTGGATAATTTTGCACGTTTTCAACCAAACGAACTTAGAGGATACTAATATAAGATTAGATTTTTTTTCTAAATGATTATATAATATTGAATATGGGGAAGTTTGATTTATTTAACAAATTCAATAGTGCTGTAATCGTTTTGAATGAAAATCGAGAAACTGTGTTTAGAAATAATGTTTTTAAACGTGTTTTTCCTGATTTTGAGAATATAAATAAATTTTCGCACAAGTTGAATTACAGTGTTTGTGCGCTTGTGAGTAATGATGTGAGCGTGCATTCTCCAATAACTCAAGCAATAAATTCTAAAGAAGATTTTTCTGCGCATGTATTGTACCAGAGTTCAAATAACGATTATTCGTACTATGATTTGAACGCTACGAAAAAAGGCAATTATACGCTCATTGTTTTTACGGATGTAACGGCAAAAATAAGCTTGGAAAATGTTCTTGTAAGAAATCAGAATTATCAGAAAAAAATTGCTTTGTTGGAGAGTGAAAATAAAAATCTTTCTAAAATTAAACTCCAAGCGCAATCACAAGCGATGAAGCTTTTGTTACTTAATAATATTTCTAATATTATTAGAGAATCAATCGACACTTCTATCATTTTAAAATCCGCACTGGAAGAACTTGCACAAATGTTTGGTGCTTTTCGCGCGTATTACGCAAATGCAGAGGACGAAGGTAGGTTTTTAATTCAGGAGTCTTTAGAAAAAAAAGATGTTGGGCAAATTATTTCTTTTGATAGAGAAACAACTCAACATATCAACAATGGCAAGGTTTCATGCCAAATTTGTATGAAAGAATTTAGAGAAGCAAAACCGTTTAGAGAAAATGTTCAGCGAATTATTTTGCCGATTTATCACTTAAATTCTCTTTTGGGAATTATTGTACTTTCTACAAAACAGAAAACTAAACTTGATGATGCGCTAGAAGTTTTAGATGGAGTGTCTTCTCAGTTAGGAAACGCTATAATACAATCTGAACTTTATAAAAAGAATGCGAGCATGGTTAAAGATTTAACTAAAACGCTTGCAGAATTGCAAGATACGCAATTGAAGCTTATTAATTCCGAAAAAATGGCGTCTTTAGGTCAACTTGTAGCAGGTGTTGCGCATGAAATTAATACTCCTGTTGCTTCAATCAAATCTAATAATGAAATAATGAAAAAATTGATTGGACAAGTAGAGGATGAAGACACAAAAGATTTGCTTAGAGAAATTAACGATATTGATACAGAAGCAATTGCACGTATTAACAGGCTTGTAGTGTCTTTACGAAAGTTTGTAAGGCTTGATGAAGCGGAACTACAAGAGGCGGATATTAATAAAGAAATTGATTTAACGCTGGATTTAATCAGACATGAGACCAAAAATAGAATTACAATCGTAAAAAATTATGGCAATCTTCCGCCAATCAAATGTTATCCGAATATGTTAAATCAAGTGTTCATGAATATTCTTGTAAATGCTGCGCATGCTATCAATAAAGAAGGGATTATAACTATTGACACAGATTTTCAGGATAATAATTTGATTGTAAGAATTAAAGATAACGGTTGCGGTATAAAAGAGCCGGATAAAATTTTCTTTGCCGGATACACAACAAAGGGTGTAGGTGTTGGAACCGGCTTGGGGCTTGCAATTTCACAAAAAATCATTGAAAAACACGAAGGAAAAATAGAAGTAAAGACAAAAATAAATGAAGGAAGTGAGTTTATTATTACTATCCCTAGTAGGTAACAAATATAAATTTTTGTAAACACAAGTTTTTCAATGTATATCTAAATTACAAACACATCACAATTATAATATTAATTAACTTTTGTAAAATTATCTGACAGAGTAGTCATGAAAATGTAAAAATGTGGTATATTAATACTACCAAGATTAAGTGTAATTTTTACCCTAAATCGGGTATGTAACAAAATCTTTACAAAACGAAAGATAAAGGCAATTTTAAAAATAAAGAATACTTTATATTACTGTGTAGAATTTTAAATTGATATATTGCATATCGGAGGTAAAGTGTATGGCAATTACTGTAAACAGCAAAAAGAAACAAGTAAAAAAATCTTTCCAAGAACTTATTAATGATTTGATGTCATCAAGTTCTGAAAAAGTTAGATATAATGCCGCTCGTGTTCTAGGAGAAATGGGCGATTCTAAAGCTGTTGAACCGTTAATCAATGTTCTTAAGAATGATAAAAACGGTTCTGTTCGTTTATATGCAGCTCGTGCATTGGGCGAATTGGGTGATACAAAAGCAACTGAACACTTAATTGAATCTTTGAGAGAAGATCGTAACGTTGATGTTAGAGTTCGTGCAGCTCGTGCGTTAGGTCGTTTGGGTGGTAAGATTGTTGTTGAACCGCTTGTAGAAGCATTAAACGATGAAAATTCACAAGTATGCATCACTGCAACAGATGCATTAATTGAAATTGGTGATGTTGCAACGGACGCTTTGATGAAATCATTAGACCATGAAAAAGTTAACGTAAGATGTGACGCAACAAGAGCATTGGGTGAAATCGGTAATAAAAAATGTGTTGATAAAATTATTAACATGTTATATGACGAATGGGTTAACGTAAGAATTTATGCAGTAACTTCATTGGGTAAATTGAATGATACAAAAGCAGTTCCTGCATTGATTGATGTTATGAAAAACCGTTCTGAAAATGATTTGGTTAGAGCAGGTGCAGCAGCAGCTTTAGGTGTGCTTCGTGACCAAAGAGCATTGTTGCCATTAAGAGAATTGATTATGGAAGCTGAAGAATTGGGTGAACTTGAAGATACAGCTCTTAAATCATTCAAGAAAATTATGGCTGCAAACTGGCAAGCAATTCCTGGTGCAACTCAACAAAAGAAACCTGCAGGTTGTTAATAATTTAAAGAATTAAAAAAAATAACGAGTGAAAAATCACTCGTTATTTTTTTTATTGTTTGATTAAAAACTATCTTACTTTATTTTCGTTACCATTAATTAATCGTTTGATGTTTTCTCTATGTAAATAAACAATGTAAATTGCACCAAGTGCGCAGTATGCAACATAAGCGATTGGTGCGCCTAAAAAGTACATTACAAATGGTGAAATAACTAAAGCAATGATTGAGCCTACTGAAACATATTTTGTTGTATATGTAATTACGCCCCAAACAAGTGCGATAACTATACCTACAACCCAGTTTAAAGCAAGAATTGTACCAACTCCTGACGCTACGGACTTTCCGCCCTTAAATTGTAAGAAAATGGATTTACTATGACCGATAATAACCGCAATTGCTGCAATTACAGGAGCTAGACCAAGAGAAACTCCGACCGTTGCAAACAGTTTTGCTAAAACAACAGGCAAAGCGCCTTTGAGAGCGTCTAAAAGCATTACTAAAAAGAAGTAGTTTTTACCTAGCACTCTTTTTACGTTTGTTGCACCGGTAGAACCTGAACCAACAGTTCTTATATCTTGACCTGTTTTTGCTTTAACTATTAAATAGCCCGTTGGAATAGAGCCTATTATATAAGCAACAATTGCGACAACTAAAAGTTCAACACATTTCAATATCATTTATCCCTCCTAAAATTCATAATTCGTATTATACAATAAGGCAGATATAAATGAAAGCACACTTGTTTAATTGTCTTAATCTTGAGAAATCTCTTAAATACGTTATAATAAAAATAGTATGTCGTTTTTAATGAAAGGATTCAATGATGACAGGAATTGGTCTTGGAGTTACAAATATTGGTAACAAATCTTTTGGAATTCAAACTAACAATTTTTCAAATTCTAAAAACGCTGTCTATGCAACAAAGGGTGAGCCTATGTATCAAAAAGAAATGGACACAGACGAAGATGGTGTAATTACGTTTAAGGAATTTATGGATTACTGTGATGAAAACGGTATTGGGTATAAAGAGCGTGTATTGATGCTGAATAATCGAATGACATATCAGCTTAACAAAAAGGCAGCGGAAAGTAGTGAAAAAGTTCAACAAGAGGCTGAAAAGTCAGAAGAATCTGAAAACACAGAAGAAAACAGTGATTCTGAAAAAGTTTATGCAAGAAAAGGCGATTCTAACTATGAAGAAGTCATTGATGGAAACGAAGATGGTACAATTACTTACGCAGAATATATGGAATATTGCAGGAAGCAAAGCGAAAACTCTGCAGAACAAGCATTTTCACCAAAAGCAGAGGCTGTAAAAACAGAAAATCCTGATACAAAACAAGAACAAATTGTGGTAAAAGATTACGCAAAAGCGTTCAAGAGTTATGCTAATTCTGAATCTAAAGCAGAAGGCAAAATAGAAAACGAAGCTTAAAGTTTTATCTTTTAAATTTCAATCTCACCTTGTCTGTATACAACAACTTCACCATTATTAAATCCGGCAACAGTAGAAGCTTTACCCTTTGCTAAATGTCCATAATCAGGAATTACTAAATCTACTTTATCGCCAATATATTTAACAGCTTCATCATAAGTCAAAGCAGGAGCTTCTCCTGAAAGATTTGCACTGGTTGTTGCTAAAACTCGTCCGTCTACGTTTTTGCAAATATTTGCGAATGTTTCATTGTCGGGAATTCTAACACCGACAGTAGGCATAGAAGATGTTATGTAATCAGGAGTTTTTTCAGATTTTTCCAAAACAAGCGTTAATGCACCGGGGAAATATTGTTTGATTAAGCGTTGAGCTTCTTTATTAATCGGTTGTTTTACATATTCAAATAAATTATAAAACTCGTCACTCATTAAGATTAGCGGTTTTTTGCCGTCACGGTGTTTGATATCATAAATCTTTTTTACGGCTTTTTCGCTCGTCGGCAAGCATCCAAGCCCCCAAACCGTATCAGTAACATAGGCGATAACGCCATCATTTTTTAAAATTTCATTAATTTTTTCAAACATAATTCACCTAAATTTATATTTTTATATTAATTATACTAGCAAAAAAAATTTTTACAGGTTATATACATGGTATGAAGATTTATCCAATGACAATAGAAGTCGCTGAAAGTAACTTTAGAAAATTTTCCCAAGTCGCTTTGTCGTCTAAGGAAATGTCTAAAAGTGCATTTATGAAGGCTGAAAAACAATGTGAAGTTCAATATAATTCTTTAGGAAAAACACAAAATATTTGTGAAAAATTATCAAGTTTGGTTGATGAATTGATAACAAATGGTAAATTAGATTGGGCTGGTGTGGTATGTAGTCGTTTATCAAAATTTACGAATGTTCCTAAAGAACTTTATGAAAAATATATTAAACAAGGGTTAGAAATTGCAGAACTGCAAAACGATAAAATGCACATAGTTGCAAGGCTTGAAAACCTTCATAAAGAGTATGAAAAAGAAGGAAATAGTGAAAAATTAAGGAAAGTGCTTGTAAGAGAAGAAAGTACCTTAAAAGAAATTTTGGATGATTTTGATGGTTCGATAAAAAATTATAGAACTACTGGAGAAAAAGAGTTTAATATCGATAATTTTAAAGATATATTAGCTACAACGCAGGTGGATTTAGCAAAGATATTATTACATTCTGATCCGAAGAAAGCTATGAAAAAATTAAAAAGTGCTATTCGTATTTTTAAAAGTTTAGGTGCTTGGGAAAGATGTGATTTTGCAAAAATGTTACTTAGAATGGCAAAAGAAAATCATTTTGGCGATGATTATATTAGATTTTAATATTTTATCTTTTGTACTATAATTATGATGTGTAGAAAGATAAAGGAGAACTTATGGTTCAACAATTTAATACTCCACAGAAAACAAGACAAGCTGTAATCCTTTTCTTGAAAGGTTCTGCGACTCCTGTTGTAATGTATTTTGAAAATCCGCAAGCAGTTTATGCTGAATTGAAACAATTAATGAAAAGCCCAACTCCGGTTTTAGTTGAAAAAGAACCTATCGGGCCAATTAAAAAATTGTGTTTTGTTTCAACTCAAATTGCAGGATTAGTATTGCAGGAAGAACCGTATGCCTAAAGAAAAGCACATGAAAAATCATAACGCTGTTCTTATTGAAGACATTGAAAGAGAACAAGACAAAACGCTTTGCATAGAGTTTGAAGCTGAAATCAAAGAACTTGAAAATTGTAACGTAAAAGCTGACTTAGAATTTAAATCTTTAGGCGGTTATATTGAAGTGAGCGGGCATGTTGATGGTAAAGTTACGCTTGAGTGCGATAGATGTCTTAACAAATATGAATACAATTTGGATTTCGATATTGACGAAACTTATGCTAAGCATTCGCTTTATGATGAGTATTCACAAGAGGTTGAGCTGCAAAGCGGTCAATTCATTACGGATTTAAACGGTGCTAAAGAAATTGACATTTATGACTTATTGTATCAATCTGTAATATTACAGTTACCAAATAAAAAAGTTTGTGGTATAAATTGTAATGAGGGATTATTTGTGTCTGATGAAGATATGGAAATCCACGACGATAGAATGGACGTATTTAAAAACATTCAAATTAACCCAAAATAAAGAGGTTTTACCTCTCCCTGATAAGGGTACGTAGATTGGGCTTTCAGCCCAACACAACAACAAAAAAATATATAAGTAGTACAACAAAATAGAAAGGTATAGAAAAATGGCAGTACCAAAGAAAAGAACAGGGCACAGCGCTCAAGGTAAAAGAAGATCAAACTGGAAGGCTACAAAGCCTGAATTAACAACTTGTCCAAATTGTGGAGCTAAGGTTTTAACTCACACAGTTTGTACAGCTTGCGGAACTTACAAAGGCAAAGTAGTTTCTAATAAAGCAGAAGGTTTCCAAGAAGAAGTAAAAGAAGAAAAGAAATCTTCAAAAAAAGCTGAAAAAGTTGAAGAAGTTAAGGTTGAAGAAAAAGCTGAAGAAGTAAAAGAAGAATCTTCAGAAGAAAAACCGGAAGCTTAGTTAAGGAAATTGAACGGTGCGGCTTTTAAGTCGCACCCTGTTTTCTAAATAATTTAAGGGATAAAGGGAAGAGTTAAATGACAAGAATAGCTATTGATGCAATGGGTGGAGATCACGCTCCTTTTGAAATTGTTGCAGGTGCAGTGTGGGCAGCCGCAGAATACGGTGTAGCTTTAGAATTAGTAGGTAAGCAGGATAGAATTGAGCATTGTCTTGAAGTGATTCAACAAGAGGGTTTTCTTTCTGATTGCGGTAAAGCGGGCAGAAAAAGAAGGGTTCGAGTTGATGTTAAATCGCTTGATATCAAAGTTACTCACGCATCTGAAATTATTGAAATGGGTGAAGCTCCGGGGCAAGCTATTCGTAAGAAAAAGAATTCTTCAATCGTGTTGACTGTAAGCTCAGTTGCAACAGGCAGTTCCGACGCATTAGTTGCAGCAGGCTCTACGGGTGCAGCTATGGCATCAAGTTTATTCGGCTTAGGTAGAATTCCGGGAATTGATAGACCTGCAATCGCAGTAACACTTCCTACAATGAAAAAGCCAATCGTTATTATTGATGGTGGCGCAAATAGCAATTGTACACCTCAAATGCTTAAGCAGTTTGCTATTATGGGCATGACTTTTTCTAAGAATGTTTTAGGTATTGAAAATCCTAGAGTTGGGGTTTTGAATATCGGTGAAGAAGCAGGAAAAGGTAACGAACTGGCTCAAAACACATATAACTTGTTGGAAGAAGAAAAAGAAAAATTCAACTTCATGGGCAATATTGAAGGCAGAGAATTATTCTTAAATTTATGCGATGTAGTTGTTTGTGACGGCTTTGTAGGTAACGTTGTTTTGAAAGTTACAGAAGGTACTTCATCACTATTATTCAAGATGATTAAAAGCGAATTTAAGTCTGATTTCTTGGGTATGTTGATTGGTTTGTTGGCAAAACCTTTCATGAAAAGAATTTATGAAAAAATCAACTACGAAGAATTCGGTGGTTGTTTACTTTTAGGCGTGAAAGGTATTACGGTTATTTCTCACGGAAGAAGTAAGGCATACGCGATTAAAAATGCTGTAAGAGTAGCAAAAGAAGCTGTTGAAACAGGTGTAAACAGAAAGATTTCAGAAAGAATTGAAGGATAAATTAAATAAAGTTTAATAATATGTGAAAAATTTTGGGCAAAGAGAGTTACCCAAAATTTTTCCGTGATTAAAGAAAAATGTAGGTTGGGCATTCTTGCCCAACAAAAAACTAAAGAGGGTAGAACCCTTTCTCGCATTCGTAAGGCTCGCGAAACTTGCCAACGACTGCTCCCTCTTTCAAGTAGAGGGGAATAGATTAAACAAAAGAGGAGTAAAAATACAATGGGAAATAATACAATTCCTTTAAGAATTGCAGGCGTTGGATATAGCGTGCCTGAAACAATTATTACAAACGATGATTTAACAAAATTATACGAAACATCTGACGAATGGATTTATACAAGAACAGGGATTAAAGAAAGACGTCTTGTTTCAGGTAATGAAGATGCAATAGATTTAGGAGTAGAAGCTTCAAAAAGAGCGATTGCAAAATCAGGCATTAACGTGGATGAAATTGATATGGTTATAGCAGCAACTTCTGCGCCACCTCAATTATATCCTGCACTAGCTTGTCAGGTTCAAGCAAGGTTAGAAATTCCTAATCATGTTCCTTCATTTGATATCACAGCGGCTTGCTCAGGTTTAATTTATGCCTTAAGCATGGCAAAAGCTTATATCGGAAGTGGAATGTACAAAACAATTTTAATCGTTGCAACAGATAACAATTCAAGACTTTTAAATTGGGAAGATCGCTCAACTTCTATTTTGTTCGGTGACGGTGCAGGTGCTATGGTTGTAACTCAAGCAGAAGATGGTGTTGATGACATTATTGCTATTGATATTAAAGCAGATGGTTCATTAGGTTCTTTAATTGAATTACCGTTTGCAGGCAAGAATTGTCCTCTTGTTGAACCTTGCGATGAAGTAAAACAAGGTATTACTATGAATGGTAAAGAAGTTTACAAATTTGTAGCAAGAGTTTTGCCTCAATATGTAGAAGAAATGATTACAAATGCAGGTATGAAGGCTGAAGATATTGATTATTTGATACCACACCAAGCAAACTTAAGAATTATTCACGCGGTTCAAGAAAGATTAGGATATTCAGAAGAAAAAGTTGTTACTAATATTAAATATTATGGTAACACATCAGCAGCTTCAATTCCTCTTGCAATGGCAGAAAGCGTAGAACAAGGAAAAGTTAAATTAGGTTCAACAGCTATTCTTTGCGGTTTCGGTGCCGGCATGACTTGGGGCGGCGCAATTGTGAGATTGAGAGAAGGAATATGTTAATTTAAGTTGAAGAGTTGAAAAGCGGAAGAGTTGAAAAGAATTTATGACCGAAGGGAATTAAAAGAACGTTTTCACTATTCAACCATTCAACTCTTCAACTTTTTAAAGATGTAATCAAAGTTTATAAAACAAAAAGGAGTATACCATGGTAAAAAAAGTAGCATTTTTATTCCCTGGACAAGGTTCACAAGCAGTGGGCATGGGAAAAGATTTATATGATAATTTTGAAGCTGCAAAAAATGTTTTTGATACAGCTGATAAAACTTTAGGTAAAAGTATTACTACGATTTGTTTTGAAGGACCTGAAGAAGATTTGAAACAAACTGTTAATACACAACCTTCAATTGTAACAATGTCAATTGCAGCAATGGAAGCTTTAAAAGCAGAATTAAATATTAACGCTGATTTTGTTGCGGGTCATTCTTTGGGAGAATATTGTGCAATGCATGCTGCAGGGGTTATGGATTTAGAAACAACTCTTAAACTTATCCAAAAACGTGCAGATTTGATGGGCGCTACAAAAGGCGGTTCTATGGCTGCAGTTTTGAATGCTTCTGAAGAACAGCTTAAACAAGGATTGGAAGAAGGTTCAAAAGTTGGTTATGTTGATGTTGCAAACTACAATTCACCTGCGCAAGTTGTTATTACAGGTGATGATAACGCAGTTAAAGCCGCTTCTGAATGGTTGCTTGCTAACGGTGTAAGAAGAGTTGTGCCTCTTGCTGTTTCAGGTGCATTCCACTCTAAATTCATGGAAAATGCAGGTAAAGAATTCGCAAGCTTTGTTGCTGAATTTAGTTTAAATGACGCTTCTATTCCTGTTATTACAAATGTTGACGCAGAAGAAACAGTTAAGGCAGAAGATTTCAAATCAAAAATGCCGAGACAAATTTCTTCATCAGTTCATTGGACACAAACTATTCAAAAAATGGTTGCAGAAGGTGTTGATACGTTTATTGAAATTGGACCGGGTAAGGTTCTTGCCGGTTTGAATAAAAAGATTGCGCCTGAGGCAACGGTTTATAGCGTATTTGACAAGGCTTCATTAGATGCTACAATTGAAGCATTGAAGAGTCAATTTGCAGGAGTATAGTTAATGAATTTTAAATTATCCGGTGCAACCAGAGAGCTTTTGGCAAATCCTTCTGGGTATCGTATAAAATCAAAGAAGCTTGATTTGGAGCCTCGAAATATATATCTAAGAAGCGGAAGAATAATGAAACAGAAAGAAGTATTCGGATATCTTGATAAAATTGGAAAAGAGTCTTATTGGACTAGAATCAAAGACTGGTGTAAAAATATATTCAAATAAGGAGAAAAAGACATGACAGAAAGAAAAATTGCTTTAATTACAGGCGGTTCACGTGGTATCGGTTTGGCTTGTGCTTTAGAATTGGCAAAAGCTGGTTGCGACATTATTATTAACGATATTTGTGAGGCTGAAAAAGCTCAACCTGCTCTTGATGAAATCAAGGCTTTGGGTGTAAACGCTTGGTTCTACCAATTTGACGTTTCAAACGCTGAAGCTGTTCAAGCTGCTGTTGATAAAATGATTGCTGAACACGGTAAAATCGACGTATTGTTGAACAACGCAGGTATTACAAAAGACGGTTTATTCATTAGAATGGATATGGAACAATGGGAAAGAGTTATTAAGATTAACTTAACTTCTGCTTATTGTGTGACTCACGCTGTAATCAAGTACATGATGAAAGCTCGTCAAGGTTCTATCATCAATATGTCAAGTATTGTTGGTCGTCATGGTAATGCAGGTCAAGCTAACTACTCAGCTTCTAAAGCAGGTTTAATCGGTTTGACTCAAACTCTTGCAAAAGAATTTGGCGGAAGAAATATCAGAGTTAACGCAGTTTGCCCTGGTTTTATTCAAACAGCTATGACAGCAGAACTTCCTAACATTGATGAATACTTAAAAGCTATTCCAATGAAGAGATTAGGAACTCCGGAAGATATCGCTAAGGTTGTTAAATTCTTGGCTCTTGATACTGAATACGTAACTGGTCAAGCTATCGAAGTTGCAGGCGGCTTGATGATATAGTGTGCGCGCGTCTTATTAAAGATGCGAGTTGAAAGTTGAAAATTAAAAATGGAAAGTTGTTTTAAATAATATCAACTTTCCATTTTTATTTCAAAATGTAGGTTGGGCTTTCAGCCCAACAATAACTTACAACAGAGTCGGAAAAAGCTTTAAGCTTTTTCCGACTCTGCTTAATGATTTTCATTTCTTTGCTTACCACAAACAATCAAAGATTTCACCTTTATCAATAATTCCATTATGGTTTTTATCTTCAGCATATTGTGTTCTTTCTGAATTATAAATTCTTGTAAACGGTTGTGACATTAATTCGTCTTTATTTTTTAAATGTGACTTTTGAACCTCGCCACAATAGGTTCTACCGCCAATTGTCGCACCATAGCTGGTAGTCTTACCATTGACACTATCTGAAAAAACAACCTGATTGCCACTTTTTTCTCCATAGAAACCACCAATTGTTTTAGCATTTCTCGTTGTTACTTTACCACCCATTCCTCTTTCTGTGTCTGCAACTTTTCTACAAGCACTTGCCATTGTTTCAAATTTCATTCCAACTCTTAATTGTCCGTCTGATACCATAATTTTTCTCCTTATTTTTTGTATTATCTCGTGTAATGTTTTCTCAGATATCCTTGATGTATATATAAAGTATTTTTGTTTTTAAAAATTGCCTAAAAGTTCAATGTAATACATCACAAATATGTAAAAATAAGAAACGGTGCGACATTTCAGCTTCACAAAACTTAATATATCATGATTTAGTAGGACATATTTTTAAAATAAATTGATGTCAAATTTCTAAAAGGTAAATTATGGATATAAAAAAAGAACTTGGTGAAAAAATAAAAAGATTACGTAAGCAAAATGCTTTAACGCAGGAACAACTTGCGGAAATGATTGATATTTCATCAAGGAATTTGAGTAATATTGAACAAGGTATAAGCTTTCCAAAGCCAGAAACATTAGAACATATTTTGACGTCTTTAAATACAACGACACAAGAACTTTTTGCTAATGAACACATTAAAACAAAAGAAGAACTAATAATGGCAATAAATGCATATATAGGTAAAATTCATAATAATCAAGAAAAACTGGAACAAATATATAAAGTCTTGAGAGATTTAATAGATTAGTAGGTGGGCTTTCAGTCCAACTAGAACTTCTTCTTCTTTTTCATTTTAATAGCCAAATATATTTGTTCACCCATAACTTTTTGGGCTTGCTCAGAATTTGTATATTTTTCGGGGTTTCTTTCTTTGCGTTTTTCTTTCTTCTTTGCCTGAATTTTTTCTTGTTCACTTTTTGTAACTGTCAGAAATTTATTACTAACGTAATCTTCTAATTTTGCTTTTTGCAACTCAATTTCATGCAATTTTGGTTTATCTATACTTTTTTGTCCTGTCGGTTTAATGCCATATTGCAATAATCTGCGCATAATTCTTTTTTCTTCTTCATCAACGCTTCCGCCTGATGAACAAAAAGAACAAGTATAAATTTCTATTCTATTGATTGCCATAATATACACACCCTAAGTCTAACAATATAGTTATCGGCATTTTTTTTGAAAACTTTAGTAAAGATAACGAAATTGTAATAAATTTTTACAAAAAACGTTTAAATTATGCTATTATGTAGTTATGAAGAGAAAGTTTTTAATCGGTTTATTAATTTTATTTAGCTCATCAACGGTATTTGCGTCAGAGTCAACAAATTTTTTAGTTGATTTGTATGCAAATGAATACAATATGAATGTTAAAATTCACTCTAAAAAAGAATTTTGTAATCCTTGTGCACAAAAAATTGGAGATAATTATATTTCACAAATTACTTATGGGCAAGCTGATTTTAAGGTGAAAAAATGTCGTAAACAAAAAGTTTCTTATATTTGTGTGTTTGATAATGATTGCAAACCGTTTTGGGGATTTGTTATACCACGATAGTTTTTTGCTTGTTAGACTTTCAACTGTCAACTCAAAAATTATTACCCTTGTCTATCCAACCCTAACGCTTGGTGCATAGCATCACGTTTCGCATTTTCTTTATAAAATGCTTTTAATTCTTTTTCAGCAGGCGTATCTTTTCTAAATTTATCTAAAAATTGGTTTTTTGCCATATTTCGTCCCATTTTAGAAAAAATTAAAATTGGTTGATTAAATTGTATCGGTTGCTTTACGTATTTTAAAAGTTCTTTGTTTTTAACTGCTTCTTCTGCATATTTTATGCGGGCGTTTTTATAATCCTTGTATGAACCATAAATAAAGCTGTGCTGCATATCAAATTTTAATTTCCAAAGCTCAGAGATTTTTGGCGCATTCTGATTATCATAAGCAAGTTTAGAAATCTTGTTATAAGTGAGTTCAAGTGCTTTGCAGTCATTTTTAAGCATTTCACAATTATTTCTTAATTCGTTTTCTTGAAGTTTCAAATTCTTTAATTGTCTTCTTCTTAAATGTAACTTAGGATTTTTACGCCCGTCAAAATTTATACTAGATATATCTAAGTTCATACAATACCCTTTATTTTGAAAATATAAGGTGCAATAACTCCACCTTATATTTTTTATAACTCATTATACACTTCATCCGTTACAGGTTCAAGCCATTCGTTAGAAGTTTCTGTACCATCAATTTCAAACGTTATATTGAATATTTTAACGTGGCTTGTAGAAAGTGGTGCAAGATAGCTTTTACCGATAAAATATTTTGTGTAAGCTGTGTTCTCTCCGCCAATAGGTCACGTTCCACTGTTTGAATTATTTTTGCCATTGTTTTTTCTTTCTTTGTTTTAGCAAACGTAATACTGTTTGCTAAACATAGTAAAATCAATAATAATGTATAAAACTGTTATTAATAAGCTGGATTTTTCGGTGTTAACCGCACCTCAAAATGACGGTACGCTTGAAAATCTTATATAACTTTATTCTGAGAAACTGTGTTTTGAAGAATCCGACTTTTTATAAACTATTATTTTTTAGTCTGTACAAAATCAACTATTTCAGTATCTATTGTGTTAATCGAATATTAATATGGGAATAATATTTGACAAACTGCCGGAAACTTTTCAAGAAGAAATTTTGAAAAAATATGTTAGGATTTTTTAGTTTTCTTTTGATTTAGTAAACTTATCTTTTGCACATGTAATTGCACCTGCGCCGACTCCGATAAGACCGTTCATTGCAATAGAATTTTTTACCGGTGATTTAAAGAAGTGGCATTTTCTAGATACAAAATCTAAAACAACACCAAAACCAAACCAAGCACCTGCTGTATTTAAACCGTCTTGCATTGGTGCCGACATATTTGAAATCGGATTTTTTTTATTTTTTTGCGCACAAAAATTAACTTTGTGTGAAAAGTTGTCTATTTTCTGTACTCTCATAATATAGGGCTTCTAACTTTAATGTTGGGCTGAAAGCCCAACCTATATGCTCATGTTCTAGTGTAAAAATGCCGATGGCCGGGGTCGAACCGGCACGTAGTTGCCTACACCAGATTTTGAGTCTGGCACGTCTACCAATTCCATCACATCGGCATATAAAATTTTCAAAACTTCAACAGTTAAGATTATTAAAACAAAAACAAATTAAAATAGCAAGCAATATTTTATCTGATATCCTGAATAGACACTAAAAGAGGCTGACATAATATCAACCTCTTACAATCTTTAAAATAGGAGTTGTTAATTCTTTTAATTAGTTTAAACCTAATTGGCTTCTGTAGAAACTGCTTGATGCGATTTTTTGTTCAACTAAGTTATTGTTGTTAGATGAAGCTAAGTAAAGACCGCTCAATTTGTCTAATCTTCTTGTTAACTTAGAATCAGGATAAACTTTAGATGCTGATTTAAGTCTTGTCCAGCAAGCTGCTTCTTTTTGAGTTGCAGTTGTTTCTTCTGCTAATGTTGCACTGTAACCTGTGTGGCAGCTTTCGTGTGCGATTAAGCAAGCGATTTGTTCAGCAGGTGCGTTTCTGTAAATTGAATTGATATAGATAACTTTTGTACCGAATTCATTTGTTGTGCTCACTGCAAATGCGTTTGCGCTATTATAAGATACCATTGAAAGATTGTTGAATTTGATTCTTACTGCTCTTCTTTCAAGACTTCTTAAAACATCTGTTTCACCTGCTTGTTCTAATATTCTAACAGCTTCAACGATTTTTGCATCACTTGAGAAATCTGTAACTCTGTAAGCGAATGCTTGGTTAACTCCTAAAAACAAAAATGCGAATAACATTAATACAACTTTTTTCATCACGACACAACTCCTATTTTTTATTTCCTAATCAACAGCTTTGATAGTTGTGTCTACGGCGATTTTTGGTAAAACTTGAGCGTTTTGTTTTGCTTTGTTACAAAACTTCACAAAACAATAAGTCAAAATGCCAAAAAGCATTGCTATAACAGCAATGCAGCGTTTCAAGAAAGCTATTAAGAAATGTTAAGAAAAAGGAATGTATTTTTTAGCATTTTACAAATCTTAATAATGTGCCTAAAAGTATTAAAAATATGTCGATTAATATTTTATTTACTAACAAGAAGTTTTTCAGACAAAACGCCTTTGTTTATAAATTGCAAATCTGAAATAACTTGATATGTGTCATTAAATATATTTTCTTTTAAATTCCCTAAAATAAAATAGGTAGAACCTGAACCTGACATGATAGAAGTCGGTAGTTTTTCTTTTATAGTTTGTAATTCTTGATAATCATCAAAAATAGCATATTCTAAATCGTTGTATAAAAATTCTTGTATATTTTGTTGATTTTTGATTGCATCAATTAATTTTTCTGTCATATTATTTTGTGGTTTGATTTTTTTTGCAGCATATTTTGTATAAGCTTCTTTTGCTGAAATACCGAGTTTTTTCGGTTTAATCAATGTCACGGGATAATTTATGTCACAATCAAGTTTTTGTATAACTTCGCCTCTGGAGGTCGCAAGCAATGTTCCGCCTTCTAAGCATACGTTTAAATCGGAGCCTAACTTTGCGCAAAGTTCGTGTAATTTTTCTCTGCTAAACGGTTGACCTAAAATTTCATTTAATCCATAAATCGTTCCGGCAGCATCAGTGCTTCCGCCAGCAAGTCCGGCTGCGATTGGGATATTTTTTTCTATAAAAATATTGATTTTTGCAGAGATTCCGCTTTCTTCCAAAAACAATTTTGCAGCTTTAAAGACTAAATTTTTTTCGTTGTAAGGAATTTCTTCGCTCGTGCCAGAAAGAGTAATCTCGGTCGTTTCGGATTTTTTTGCTTCAATCGAAAGATGGTCATACAAACTGATTGTTTGCATAATACTTTTGATATTATGAAAACCGTCATCGCGTTTGTTTACAATCTCTAAAGTTAAATTAATTTTTGCAGGACAAGAAACTTTTATCATAATTAGAAATGCCTTACCTTCGGATTAAGGAGCATGTTTGCTAATTTATCAGCACCTGCAAATTCTCTTTTTCTCAATTTTGCGCTCGCTCTTTCTTTATCATATTCAATAAAATGATGTTCAAACAAGCATTCGCCATTGTTCACAATTATTGTTAAATAACAAGATTTTGGTTCAGGTGTGAATGGACGACCGATACTGCCTGCATTTACTACAGTTTTCTTATTAGAGGTTTGGAAACCGCAAGGTAAGTGCGTATGACCGCATAATACAACATCGGCATCAACATTTACAAGCATTTTTTCTACTTCTTCTATTGGCGTATCAGGCAAAATATCTTCATTATTTTTTCTAGGAGAGCCGTGAACTAACAAAAACTTCACTCCGCCTTCCACAATTTCCAATTGGATAGGAAGATTTTTTAAGAAATATTTTTCAGGCGGATTAAGAATTTCAGCGTCATTTTTAAGAGCTTCTGCCATAACAGGAGCTTTTTCTTTAAGCTTTGAATAAAGTTCATCAGAATAATCAGCAATCATCAAATCCGTATTACCTTGAATTAATTTGAACTTTGGATTATCTTTGCGCGCCATAAAATATTCGACGGTGCTGTTCGGTTCAGGTCCTGCCATTGCGTAATCTCCAAGCACAAAGATTTTGTCACATTGTTGTTTTTCAATGTCTGCCATAACGGCTTCTAAGGCTTCCATATTGCCGTGAATATCTGAAATAACTGCGATTTTCATTTTAGCTCCTTTTTATAGTTTTATTTTAGCATGAAAAATTTTTGGTTGTTTTGGTGAATTTTCTGCCCTCTCTTTTTGGAGAGGGTGCCGAAGGCGGGAGAGGGTGTTATGAAATTTTGGATAAATACAATTTATTTTCTTGCTTGCACAAGCAAGAAAATAAATATTGAACCTATTTATTATGTGTTATAATTATGTACATAATAGAAAAGGGGAGTGTAATGTTAGTACATACAATAGAGGAGCTTAGACAAAAAAGAGCAGAGTGGAAAGATTTAAAAGTCGGCATTGTTCCAACGATGGGAGCTTTGCACGAAGGACATTTAAGTCTTATAAAAAAAGCAAAAGAAACTTGCGATAAAGTTGTTGTTTCTGTTTTTGTAAATCCTATTCAATTCGGACCTTCAGAAGATTTCGACAAGTATCCTAGAACTTTGGATAAAGATATGGAATTATGCAATTCTGTTGGCGTTGATTTGGTTTTTGCTCCAACTCCTAAAGAAATGTATGGCGAAGGCAATAGACTTTCTAATGATACACTAACTTACGTTTGTCCTCCATTTTTCTATGTAAATAAACTTTGCGGTAAAACAAGAGTAGGTCACTTTGACGGAGTTTGTACCGTTGTTTTAAAACTATTTAACATTGTTCAACCTGATTACGGATTTTTCGGACAAAAAGACGCGCAACAAGTTATCATTATCAAAAAAATGGTTAAAGACCTTAATGTGCCGATTGAAATTATTCAATGCCCGATTGTGAGAGAAGAATCAGGTCTGGCATTGAGTTCTCGTAACAAATATTTATCTGAAGAAGGCAAAAAAGACGCGCTTGTTTTATCACAAATCTTGAAGAACATTAAAGCTTGTTTCCAAAAAGGTATAACTGATGTTTCTGCCTTAAAAGAAACTGCTTACAGCTATTTAACCGATAAGCACGATATGGAATATTTAGAAATTTTGGATAGAAATACTTTGGAAGAAAAACCAAACGCTGATAGAGAGTCTATTGCTTTGATTGCGTGCAGAGTAGAGGGCGTAAGGCTTATTGACAACATTTATTTGGGAGAATAATAAATGCACAATTTTGTTCTAAATTGTTTTAATTTCTTAAGAAGCTTTTTGCATTTGATGAAAATTGTTTTTGTGTTTTGTATTCTTATGCTCCTATGTTATTGGGTGCAAAACCTTACTGGTGCTGATTGGGCGTGGTTAGGCTTTATAAAACCTTTTTTGGATGGCTTACTTGATTTTACAAACAGCATTTATTCTGTAACTTTTGAGTTTTGGGGTGCAAAATTCGAGTTCAAATACTTTAGTGCTGTTATTATTCTTACTGCAGGCGTTTATTTAATGAATTTATTTATTATGCTTGCAAATATTTTAGAAGGTGCTTATAAGAGCGCGCATTTTGTAGCTAAGAAAACTCAAGAAGTAATTTTTAACAAAGAATTGAATGTTAATATTACAAGAGAAGAAAAGAAAATTAAAAGATATTCTGTTTTAATTAAGACTCAAATCAAAAAGAAATATGCGCATGCAGAATTGAATATTAATCTTGATGAGCAAAATAAATTAATGAATAAATTTATTTCTGAAAAAACTGCTGTAATACCTATGATGATGAATGGTGGTTTTTTGTATGAATTTATGGATTTTGATAAAATTGATACAGTATTAGATGTTTTGTTTAAAGTTTTACATTCAAGTGCGCCGCTAGATTACGCTATTTGTGTTCAATCAGGCGATAATATGGAGCAATTAACAAAATTGTCAACATTAAATCATTTTGGTATGATTTCTATGGCAGCAGATACTGCTTACAGATATAGATTTAATGAAACTCACAGATACCAAACAACGCAAGTCGGTGTTTTTCAAAACGGGGACAGAACGTTAGAGGTGCATGAGTTTAAGGAGATATTGTAGTAAGGGAATGAAAATGTAGGTTGGGCATACTTGTCCAACAATAACTTTAGAGGGAAAACATCTCTCACCCGCATTCGTAAGGCTCACTAAGGTTTGCCAACGACTGCTCCCTTTCCCTCAAGGGCGAGGGGAAAGAAAGAAAAAAAAGGAGCAAACAATGAGATATGACGCAGGCGAAGTAATAACCGCAATGGTAACACCATTCAACGAAAAATTAGAAGTTGATTATGATAAAGTGGAAGCTTTGGCTTATCAACTTGTCAATACAGGTTCTGACGCAATTTTAGTAACAGGCACAACAGGCGAATCACCTACTTTGACACACGAAGAAGAAGTTGAAATACTTTTGAGTGCAAAAAGAGCAGTTGGCGCGCAAGGCAAAGTAATTATGGGTTGTGGTTCAAATTCAACCGAAACTGCTGTTAAAATGTCAAAATTAGCCGAAAAAGAAGGTGCAGACGCAATTTTAAGCGTTGTTCCTTATTACAATAAACCTTCTCAAGCCGGCATGATTGAACACTTCTCTGCGGTTGCAGAAGCTGTTGAACTTCCGATTATTCTTTACAATATTCCATCAAGAACAGGTGTGAATATGAGCGTTGACACAGTTAAAACGCTTGCAAGAAAATATCAAAATATCGTGGCTTTAAAACAAAGCTTTGGCGATATGGATGTTATTACTGAACTGAAAATGGCTTGTCCAAACGATTTTGCGATTTATTCAGGTGATGACAGCTTGACTTTACCTATGCTTTCAGTTGGCGCGCATGGTGTAATTTCTGTTGCATCTCATATTTTCGGCAAAGAAATTAAATCAATGATTAGGAACTTCAAAACAGGCGATTCTATGACAGCTAGAAACATGCACCAAAAACTATATCCGATATTTAAGAAATTGTTTATGGCACCAAACCCTGTTCCTGTAAAAGCTGCTTTGGCTTACAAGGGTTTGATTGAAGAATATGTAAGAAAACCACTTGTTCCGCTTACTAAAGCTGAAAAAACAGAATTAATCTTTACACTTGATTCAATTTAGACAGTCGGGTATGAATGAGTTTTTCATTTTTGGGATAAAATTATAATATAAAAAGGAGTACATATAGATGAAGAACAAACTGATTATGTTTTGGGCGATTGTCGTAATTGTTATTGCGTCTATAATAACAATTTGTGTTAAGCCTACAAAACTTGGTTTAGACCTTGTGGGCGGTTCAAGACTTGTTCTTGAAGCTCAAACAACAGACACAATCGCACAAATTACACCTGATATGATGGCAAGTTTGCAATTTGCGATTGAAAACAGAGTTAACAAACTCGGTGTATCAGAAACAGTGGTACAAAGAGCAGGTGAAAAAAGACTTGTTATCGAAATTCCTGACGTTTCTGACTTGAACCAAGCAAAAGAATATTTGGGTGAAACTGCTGAGCTTGATTTCAGAAAACCTGTTATGAAAGATGGTGAAATGGAATGGGTTGCAACAGGTTTAACCGGTAAAGATTTATCAAAAGCTAATTTGAGTACAAATTCTCAAAACGGTCAATGGGTTGTAGACTTGGAATTCAACGGAGAAGGCACAAAGAAATTTGCTGATTTAACTAAAAAACTTGTAGGTCAACAAATGGCAATTTTCTTTAACGGCGAATTACAATCAGCACCTGTAATCAGAGAACCTATTACCGGCGGTAGAGCGCAAATTTCAGGCGGTGACAGCGGTTTTGCTTATGAAGAAGCTAAGAAAACAGTTGATTTATTAAACGCAGGTGCTTTGCCTGTTCCGGCTAAGATTATTGAAGAAAACACAGTAGGGCCGACTCTTGGTGCAGATAGTATCGCAAAATCTAAGATTGCAGGTATTATTGGTTTAGGTTTTGTAATGTTATTCATGGCGGCTTATTATAGAGCACCGGGTTTGATTGCCGATTTAGCACTTGTAATTTACGGCATAATGTTATTTGCTTTATTTAAAGCTATTCCAATTACATTGACTCTTGCTGGTATTGCAGGTTTTATTCTAAGTATCGGTATGGCGGTTGATGCTAATATTCTTATCTTTGAAAGAACAAAAGAAGAATTGAGAGCCGGCAGAACATTATTTACGGCAATTAATTCAGGTTTTGACAGAGCATTTACAAGTATTTTTGACTCTAATATGACAACAATTATTACCTGCGCAATTCTTTATTGTTGCGGTACAAGTATTGTTAAAGGTTTTGCTTTGACTCTTGCAGTTGGTGTTATGGTTTCTATGTTTAGTGCTATTACTATTACAAAGAACTTTATGCACTTAATCTTCGGTACAGGAAAATTAACTCATCCTGGACTATTCGGTTTGAAAGCGTCTGATATCAATGAAGGCTTCCAAGCGGTAGAAACTAAGAGAGAAAAAGCGAAGTTTGGAATACTAGACTAATTGAGTTGAAAAGATGAAAGGTTGAAAAGCGAAAAAGTAATTTATAAAAACTTTCAACATTTCAACTATTTCAAAAATGCTTTAATAATAAAAAGGAACACACAATGAAACTAGATATCGTAAAAAACAGATTTATATTTTTGGCACTGTCAGCAGTACTTTTATTGCCAGGGATTGTGTCAATGATTTATTCAACAATTACTTATCCTACACACACACCTTTAAAAGTTGGTATTGATTATACAGGCGGTACAACTCTTCAATATGGTGTTAAAGAGGATATTTCTAACAATAAATTAGCTGATGTTAGAACAAAATTAGAAAAAGGCGGAATTGATAATCCATATTTGCAGATTATCAATGTAAATTCACAAGAAAGCACTGATTTGAAGTCAATTCTTTCTATCAGAACAAAGTTTATTGAAGAAGGTTCTGCTGATCAGGACAAGATTACGGGAATTATTTCTCAAGAATTCTCTGCACCTGAATTGGTTCAAGTGTCTTCTGTTGGTCCTACTTTGGGTATGGAATTGTTCAAAAACTCTTTGATAGCTTTATCTTTAGCTCTTGTGGGTATTATCGCTTACTTGACATTCAGATTTCAATTTGATTATGCGCTTGCAGCGATTTTAGGGCTCGTTCACGACGCATTGTTTGTTTGCGGTGTATTTTCAATCTTGGGATTATTCTATGACGTGCAAATTGACGCGTTGTTTGTAACTGCGCTTTTGACAGTAATCGGTTTTTCTGTTCACGATACAATTGTTGTATTTGACAGGGTTCGTGAAAACTTGAAATACTATTCTAAGAAAATGACTTTCGGTGAAATTATGAACGCAAGTATTAACCAAACTCTTGCAAGAAGTATTAATACATCTTTAACAACCTTGATTACATTGCTTGCTTTGTATTTCTTGGGCGGAGTTACAACAAGAGATTTTGTTCTTGCGATGATTTTGGGTATTGCAATTGGTACTTATTCAAGTATTTTCTTCTGCTCAACACTTGTTGATGTTTGGGAAGATAATAAAAAGTCTGCAAAAGTAGCAGCGTAGAGTTAAAAAAGTTAATGGTGCAAAGAATTGCACCCTACCATGTTTAAATATTGTATGTTCAATATAGAACGTATTTTATCAAAAAATATGTAGGGTGCAATTTTTTGCACCAATAAATTTTCTCAATTTCATGTTAATATAAACCAATGAGCAATTATAGAAGATATTACAACGAATTATCTACAATAATTTTTCTAACTTTTGTAACATACAAACGCAGAAATATATTACTCGAAAATATTGATATATTTAAGCAAAGCTTGAAATTTGCCAAACAAAAATTTGAATTTGAGATTGTTGCAATATGCGTGCTACAAAATCATTGTCACATGTTAATTTCGACAAAAAATCCAAATGAAGTTCCAAAAATTGTCAGAACAATAAAATATAATTTTTCAACCAATATCCCTGAAATATATTATTGTAAAAATTTATCAGAATCTGCAATTAAGCGAGGTGAAAAAGGTGTTTGGCAACGCAGATATTATGACCACATTATTAGAAACGAAAATGATTTAAACAGGCATTTAGATTATATTCATTATAATTCAATGAAACATTATCATATATCGCCAAAAGATTGGAAATATTCTTCTTTTGAAAAATTCGTTAATCTTGGTTTTTATGATGATGATTGGTGTAATTTTGGGGATAAGAATTTGATTTGTGAATTGGATTTGGAGTGAAAGTTAATGGTGCAAAAAATTGCACCCTACATATTTCTTGATAAAATACATTCAATATTGAACATATAATATTTAAACATGGTAGGGTGCAATTCTTTGCACCATTTAATTTTTAAAATACAAACTTATTTAATCTTGCCTGCGCCTTTTACAGTTGTTGAACCGGGTTTTAAGTGGTGAGTTTCGACTGGATAATGATCTTCTCCTCTCCTTGTTCTATCATAGAGTGTGTCAGCATAATCATCTGTTTTTACTGTTACTTTTGCATTATCTTCAACTGCAATTTCATCAGGAATACCGCTTTTTCCTATAACTGTAACATTGGAGTTTCCACCAAATGCAAAGCCATGATTTCTTGTTGCATTGCCTGTAATTTTTAAAGTACCTTTAAGATTGTTAAAATGCACATTGCAGTTATCTTCTGCTCGATACATTTCGATTTTACTTGGTTCATAATCTTTATCTAATGGTATAGAAAGTTCGCAACAATCTTCCATTGCATAGCATTGTTCATTGCCTGTTGGATTTGTTTTTGGTACGGCTTTTAATACTAAATATGATTTACCATTAACAGTTTTTACTTGTGCTTCATTAAAACCAACCCATTCTGCGTGCTCAACATCTAAACCGAATCGTGTAAGAGTTTGAGCGAATTTTTGATGTTTTGCGCTTTCCTTTTGGTAGTTAGCACATCTTTTTGCATAATTAGCTTTTGCTGTGTCAATCTTCACTGTATCAGTTGGTTTAGCGTTCTTTGGTGAATCTTTTTTGTATAATCTGAATTCCCCTATTTTTGTATCGGCAGTAATTCGAGTATTATTGAAACAATAAGCTTCTGTTGCATCATATTTACCATCTCCGTTAAAATCAAATATTATTGCTGCTTGTTTTTGTGCTGCGTTGCCTTTTTCTTGCAATTGTTGTACTGTCATTCCTGCTTTTACTTCTAATCTGTTTTGATGAGCTACTGGTTGCATAATTCTTTCTCCTTAATTTTCTGTTTAACTATTTTTTACTTTTCTAATATCCTATGGTGTTTAACTCTGATTGCAATCTCGTGTTATGTATATATAAAGTCATTTGAGTTTGAAAAATTGCCTAAAAATAGACATCAAATGCTGAAAAACATGTAAAACGTAGACGTAATGCGCCGTTTAGAGTTTACAAAACTTAATATATCATGATATTACACGTCAGGTTTTGGATAAAAAATAGACATTATAGTAAGAAGTTGTTATGAATATTAAGAAATTACTTGGTGAAAGAATTAAAAGATTACGCAAAAATAGAGGATTAACGCAGGAGCAACTCTCGGAAATGATTGATATTACTCCTCGTAATTTGAGTCGAATTGAGGTCGGAGAATGTTTTGTAAGTGCAGATACGCTGGATAAAATCATTGAAGCGCTTTCTGTAACTGCAGAAGAATTATTTGCGTATGAAAATATTAAAGAACCAAAAGAGCTATTGGCGGATATTTATACTGCCTTGGACGAAATTAAAACCAACAAACAACAGCTTGAAAAAATTTATCGTTTGATTAAATTTGTTAGAGAAAATGAACTTTAAAAGTTAATGGTGCAAAAAATTGCACCCTACTTTTTTTCAATGGAAAATTGTTTTAAATGATTTTTTGTTTTCGCTTTCGTTTTTTATTGAAATTAACATTGACAAACTAAAACTTGTGTTTTACAATTTCCTTGTACCGATATATCGATACAAGGAAATTGTTTATGAAAAAAACTTTTAATATAAATAGAAATTGGTGGCGCGGGTTAGTTTAGACTACCCTATTTTTACTGTTCTATTTAATTAATAAAAGGGTAGTTAAAACCTTTAGGTTTTGTCTGCTTTTTTGTTTAACTTGTGTTAATCTTTGTAAACAAAACCGTGAAGGTAAAGCAAATTTCAAGTTTCACAAGTTTTAGGATTATGGATTATGACAAAAATCAATGACAAAAATTTAATCAATACGTTGCCAAAACCGCTTAAACCTGCGGCTAAGTTTGTCCGACATCAAGAGCAGGCATCGGGGCTTTCAACATCTCGTTTTATACAAGATGTTACAACGTGTTTGATTCCAAAGGCTGTCTTTTCAAGAAGTTTGGCGGATTTAACCGAAAATACTTTTTTGGAAACATCAGAAGAAACATTGATTTATTTTGTACCGACGATTCTAGGTGAAAGAGTTGCAAGAAAAGTCTTTTCAAAAGGCTTAGACAAAAACTTAAAAAAAGAAGTTGCTACGACAGGGGTAGAGTTGTTAGAAAAAGGAAACAAAGCTAAAAATAAACAAATTTTACCTGTAAAAGCGGCAATCTCGCTTGCTGCAATGGCAATACCGTTAACGGAATTTTCTTTAAACTATATCAAAAACTTAATGACACTTAAGATTTTCAATAAGAGTGATTTCAAAAATATTGCGTCATTAGAAAATAGTCAAGAAGATATGAAACATCAAGAAAAGGTTCGAAACAGCGCTAAAAAACATATCGGTTTAGCAGCGGGACTTTATGCAGGATGTTTAGGTTTAGCAGGACTTTTGGCAACAAGAGGCAAAAATTCAAAGATTTTGCAAAAAATTTCCGAGTTTATTGTCGCTCCCGGAAATAAATTATTTAAAAATTCTCCAAAAGCAAAGAATTTTATGAACAAATACCTTTGCATGGATTTTAATAGTCAGAACGGAAAGCTATGTTTGAGCAAGGGACAATTAACAACTTGTGTTTTAGTGGGTGGTGCGGGCTATTTTGGAGCTTCTTCCGATAGAGGTAAAGAAAATTTGAAAGAAACTGCAACACGTTTTCCGCTTGTTGCTTTGTATGTAATTACGGGTAGTGAGCTTGTTGAAAAAGGATTTAGAAAACTGCTTTATAAAGCAGGAAAGTGTAAAGATTTAATAGGTAAAGATTTGAGTGTGCCTAAGTTCGATGAATTAGGAAAATTGGCTGAAAAACAGGCGAAGAAAAAGAAAACAACCGTTAATGATGAATATAAATCTTTGGTGAAACAAAAAGTTTTGATTTCAGGTTTGCCTTATGTATTTTCAATTGGTGTAATGGGATTTTTTGTTGCAGGGATGACAAATTATTTCACAAAATTGAGATATAAAAATGCACAAAAAGAACACAAGTAATAAAAAAATGGGACGCTTTAGCGTCCCATTTTTTTAACTATTCTGTTACTGCGTCATAACAATCTGAACAAATTGTTTCGTGTCCTGCGTGTTCGCCGAGTTTTCTAAACTTCCAACAACGTTCGCATTTTTCACCTTCCGCTTTTGTTACCCAAACAGTTATGCCGTTTTCTGTGTATTCATTTAATACTTCAGCCGGAGCTTCATCAGCTACATAAGCTTGAGAAGTAATAAAGATATCGGCTAAATCTTTAGCGTTCGCTTTCAAAATTTCACTATCATCAGATTTAACATAAACTGCAACTTCTAAAGAGCTTCCAACTTTCTTTTCTGCTCTTAGCGGTTCAATTGCACGAGTTACAACTTCTCTAGTCTTCAAGATTTTTGTAAAATCTTCTTCTAATTGAGCATTATCCCATTCTTTATTAAATTTTACCCAATCAGCAAGCAAAATACTTTCTAATCCGCCGCGTTGCATTTCAGGAGTGTTTTGCCAAATGTCTTCTGCTTGGTGAGGCATTACAGGAGTTAAAATTCTAACCAAAACTTGCAATGTTTCATAAAGAACAGTTTGACAAGCACGTCTTGAAACTGATTTTTTGCCCGCAGTATAAAGTCTGTCTTTTACGATATCAAGATAGAATGAACTCAAGTCTACCGCTGCAAAGTTTTGCAAGCATTGGAAATACTTGTAGAATTCATAGTTATCAAACGCAACTGTTACTTCTTCAACCACCTTGTTTAATTTGTGAAGCGCGAATTTATCAATTGGTTTCAAATCTTCGTATTTCACATAATCCTGAGTTGGGTCGAAGTCGAAAATATTACCAAGCAAAAATCTTGCAGTGTTTCTTGTTTTCTTAAAAATTTCAGCAAGCTGTTTAATAATATTATCACCGATTTTAGTATCGTTTCTATAATCTACAGACGCTGCCCAAAGTCTTAAAATATCTGCACCATAGTTTTTGATAATATCGTCAGGTCTTATGTAATTACCTAAAGATTTAGACATTTTTCTACCGTCTTCACCAAATACAAAACCGTGTGTAAGAACTGATTTGTAAGGTGCTTTACCTTGTACAGCCATAGAAGTTAATAGAGAAGATTGGAACCAGCCTCTGTGTTGATCAGAACCTTCCAAATACATTTCAACGGGAGTGTGACCTAATTGTTCTGAACGTTTTTCTACAACAGCTCTCCAAGTTACACCTGAATCAAACCAAACGTCCATAATGTCTTTTTCTTTTCTGAAATGTTTTTTTCCGCACTTTGGACAAACAAAGTCTTTTGGCAACAATTCTTCTGCAGAATATTTAACCCAAGCATCAGAGCTTTCTTTTTCAAACATTTTTGCTACGTTTTCAATAGTTTCATCTGTAACAATAGGTTCTTCACATTCTTCACAGTAGAATACAGGGATTGGAACTCCCCACGCTCTTTGACGAGAAATACACCAATCAGTACGACCTTGAACCATGTTAGAAATTCTTGCTTCACCGCTTGCAGGAATCCATTTTACGCCCTTAATTGCTTCTAATGTAGCATCACGGAATTTATCAACCTTAACAAACCATTGAGGAGTTGCTCTGTAAATTACAGGATTTTTACATCTCCAGCAGTGTGGATAAGAGTGGTTAATATCAGCTGCTGCAAGCAATGCGCCACAGTTTTGAAGTTTTTCAATAACGATTTTACCGCCTTTATAGTAAGGAATTCCTTCTAAATCTTTGTCACCAACGATTTCTGTCCAAACACCTTTACTATCAAGCGGTGAAAATACTTCAATATTGTATCTGCAACCTACTTCATAGTCTTCAAGACCGTGTCCCGGTGCCGTATGAACCGCACCTGTACCGGCATCAAGCGTAACGTGTTCTCCTAAAATAATTGGTGATTTTCTGTTATAAAGCGGATGATTTGTATTCAATAATTCTAAATCAGCACCCTTAACAGAGCCGATTACGTTAATATCTTTTTCTTCCCAATTTACACCTTCAAGGAAGCTTGCTAACAAGCCTTGAGCGATTACATAAACATCGTTATTGTATGTGAAGAATGTATAATCAAATCTTGGGTGCATACTGATTGCCATGTTTGACGGAATTGTCCAAGGAGTTGTTGTCCAAATTACCGCATAAACATTTTTGTTTGGAAGGTCAACCAATTTGCCGATTTTTTCTGTTGCTTCTTCGTCAAATTTGAATCTTACATAGATTGAAGTTGAAGTATGGTCTGCGTATTCAACTTCTGCTTCAGCTAAAGCAGTTTCGCAAGAAGCGCACCAGTAAACAGGTTTCAAGCCTTTTTCGATATAACCTTTTTTATACATATCGCCGAAAACTCTAACTTGTTCAGCTTCAAATTCAGGATTAATAGTTAAATAAGGATGTTCCCAATCACCCCAAACACCAAGACGTTTGAACTCTGATTCTTGACCCTTTAAGCTGTTCCAAGCAAATTCTCTGCATTTTGCTCTTAATTCCGCAGGAGTAACCGCTTCACGTCCGCCTTTGATGTTTTTAACAACTTTATTTTCAATTGGCAAACCGTGTCCGTCGTACCCCGGAACGTAAGGTGCATAGAAACCTGACATAGATTTATACTTAATCAAAATATCTTTTAAAATTTTGTTTAAAGCTGTACCAACGTGAATTTTTTCGGAACTCAAATATGGAGGGCCGTCATGTAAAATAAACTTGTTTGCTTTATCTCTTTGTGCAATATTTTTTTCGTAAATTTCATGTTCTTCCCAAAATTTTTGAGTTTCAGGCTCTTTCTTAGTAGCGTTTGCTCTCATTTCCAAAGTAGTCTTTGGCAAGTTTAACGTTTCTTTGTATTCCATATTTTATTCCTCATGTATCTTAACTTTCAGTTATTATCAAGTAATTCCTGAATTACATTTTGTATCAAGAATACCACAAAAAAAGCGAGTTATAAAGAATATTTAGTAGCAAAAAATTTTTTTAGCATTTTTATTAGTGTTGTATGAAAGTTAATAAATTTCAAAATCAAGAACTATTTTGCAAGAAGTATTGGAAACATGTGCTTTCAAAAGATTGTAAAACGGTAGATAAATTGAGTCAAAGTTGGGATATTCGTGAAGTCAATCAATACCTAATTGGTGGTTATAAACCAATAGGAAGAAAAAATATCGCAGGTATTATTGCTGCTACGGATAAAGATTTTAAATTATATAAACCAATAGAAAAAGAACTGATTTTGTGGCGTGGTATTTGTGGAGCTGAAATATATAAACATCCTTATATGGAAGCTTTGATTGAAAAGTGCAAAAAACTCAAAAAAGGTGATATCTTAAGAATGAGAGAATATGCGTTTGCCAGTGATGATAAAACATACGCACAAGATATTTATACGCAAGATGACGGTATCTTATATGAAATTACAGTTCCAAAAGGTGCAAGAATTGCAGATGATTGGAATTATATATTCCCTAGAGAATCAATGTTTTTGTGTACACAAAATGATGTAGTAAAGGAAAATAATAAAAAATTCAGATTAATAAAATTAACGTACTTGTTACCTAATTCAAATAAAACAACGAACAAGGAAAGTATTAAAAAAAATTTTTGGAGTAACATAAAGAATATAATTTTATTCGGGAAGACATGGTTATAAACATACAAAATAATACTGTTAATTTCAAAGCGAACAAATGCTTAACTTCACAAAAAATAATAAAATTTGGTAAAAACGAAGTGTTGAATACTGTTGATATTTTTCGTTTAAATCATCCGGAAGATGATAAATTTGTATAATTATGTTTAGACTTCTACCTTTTCGCCAACAAAATCTTTTTGAAAACTTACATCATGTTTAATTTTTGTAAGTGTATTTGTTTTTAAGTTTTTCATTTTAATAAAATCTGCCATTTTGTTATAGTCAAAAGCATTTTCCCATCTTGCAATAACAACAGTAGCAACACAGTTTCCAATCAAGTTAACCGTTGTTCTTCCCATATCTAAAATTTGGTCAATACCTAATAAAACAGCTACACCTACAATTGGAATATTAAAACTTGTTAATGTTCCTGCAAGAACAATAATAGAAGCTCTCGGAACTCCTGCAACACCTTTACTGGTTAACATAAGAGCAAACATTACAACTAGTTGTTGCTCTATTGTCATATTTATACCAACCAGTTGTGTAGAAAATAAAACAGCCATTGCTAAATATAGAGTTGAACCGTCGAGGTTGAATGTATAACCTGTTGGCATTACAAAACCTACGATTGATTTTGGAACACCGAATTTTTCCATAATAGTCATTGCTTTTGGTAATGCAGCTTCTGAGCTTGCAGTAGTAAAAGATAATAAAGCCGGTTCTTGTATTGCTTTAACTAAACCTCTAACTGAAATTTTAACAAGTTTGCAGGCAATAACTAAAACTACTGCAACAAACACTATTAAAGCTACATACAAGGACAAAATTATTTTTCCGTAATTAAGTAAAATAGTTATACCGTTTGAGCCTACTGTATAAGCTATTGCACCAAAAATCCCCATTGGAGCAAAAAACATTACATATTCCGTGAATTTAAACATTACTGATGCAACGGAATTCAAAATGTCAATTACGGGTTGCGCTTTTTTACCAACAGCACAAACAGCAAGGGCAAAAAAGATACAAAATACTACGATTTGTAACAAGTTACCATCTGACATTGCTTGAAAAATACTTGTAGGACAAAGACTTAAAAGTAATTCCCCAAACGAATTATGATGTGTTGTTGATGCCATTTCAACAATTCTATTTAAACCTGTTTGAGCAGAGGCAATATGTTCCATTCCTACGCCTGGTTTAAATAAATTTGCAAATCCTAAACCGATAAACAATGCTAAAATTGTAACAACTTCAAAATACGCAATTGTTTTTATGCCTAAACGTCCAAGACTCTTAACGTCACCGTGCCCAGCAATTCCGACAACAAGGGTTGCAAACAATAATGGCGCAATAATCATTTTTATCATTCGAAGGAAAATTTCTGCTAAAACATGTAGTTTTATTGCAAAGGCCGGAAACGCCCATCCAACAAGGACGCCTAATAATAGTGCTACAAAAATCGCTATTGTTAATCGTGATTGTTTCAAAATCTTTTCCTTCTTTTCTTCTGCGGGCTTTAAAATTCCAACTCGCCCTTCTTTACTAAATTATACACAAAAAAGAAAATTTTACATAATTCCTTTAGGTTTCTGCTATTATGTTCTTATGAAAATTGATAGTTTTAAAATTGAAGAATGGATGAATAAGTATGAAGCGTCTGCAAAATATGACCTTACGACAACTTGTATTGCACCGCTTTCTATAAATCAACTGCCATTTAATTCTGATGAAATTTTTAATGTTAAATTAGGTTATGGTGACATTGTAGGCTCGAAACGTCTAAAAACTGCAATTCATTCGCTTTATACAAATCAAAGTTTGGAAAATATAACCGTAACGCATGGTGCAATTGGTGCAAATCAGCTTGTGTTTTTATCTTTATTGGAAAAAGGCGATGAAGTTGTTTCAATTGTTCCAACGTATCAGCAGCATTATTCAATCCCAAAATCTTTAGGTTGTGATGTTAAACTTCTATTTTTGAGGGAAGAAAATAATTGGTTACCTGATTTAGAAGAATTAGAAAAAATAGTAACTTCAAAAACAAAACTTTTGTGTTTAAATAATCCGAACAATCCGACAGGCTCAGTAATTCCAAATTGGATGTTAGAAAAAATCGTAGAAATAGCTAAAAAAAATAATGTTTGGATTTTGTCTGACGAAGTTTATAGAGGTTTGAATTTATATGGAAATCCTTATTCGGTTTCTATTGCTGATATTTATGAAAAAGGAATTTCTGTCGGAAGTATGTCTAAAACGTATTCACTTCCGGGGCTTAGAGTAGGTTGGGTTGTTGGAAGAGTTGATTTAATTAACGAAATAAATCATCAAAGACAATATAATACAATTAGTGTAAGCATTTTAGATGATTATTTTGCGTCTGTTGCGATAGAAAATCGAGAAGCTATTGCTGAACGTAATTTCAAAATAATGAAAAACGGGCTTGAAATTTTGAAAAAATGGCTTAGTGGAAATCCGCATATAGACTGTGTTTTGCCAACAGGCGGAACGATAGTTTTAATAAAATATAATTTGGATATTCCTTCTCGCATTTTCTGTAAAGAATTACAAAAAACAACGGGTGTTGCACTGCTTCCTGGTGAAACATTAGAAATGGAAGGCTATGCAAGACTCGGTTTTTGTGCTGAAAATTTAGAACCTGCTTTAGATAAAATTTCAGAATACATAAAGAGTTTAAAATAATGATAGATATTGATAAAATAGTTTCTTTATTGAAAGATGCCAAGCAACCGCAAAGTGAGTTTGTAAAACTTATGGATTCCTTTAAAAATCCGTATTTGGTTCTTATTGCTTGTATTTTGAGCCTTAGAACAAACGATAAAACGACTTATCCTGCGACATTGAGGATGTTAGAGCTTGCAAAAACACCAAAAGAAATGAAAAACGTTAGTCAGGAAGAGTTAGCAAAAGCGATTTATCCTGTCGGTTTTTATGAAAATAAAGCTAAACAAATTATAGAACTTTCAAAAATAATTGATGAAGAATTAAATGGTCAAGTGCCTGACGAAATCGAGGATTTGATTAAATTTAAAGGTGTTGGTAGAAAAACTGCAAATTTGGTTTTGTCATTGGGTTTTAATAAACCTGCAATTTGTGTGGATGTGCATGTTCATAGGATTTTTAACAGATTGGGATATATTAAAACTAAAACTCCTGAAGAAACAGAGTTTGCTTTAAGAGAAAAACTACCGCA
>CAKVGW010000016.1 GCA_934747325.1 uncultured Candidatus Melainabacteria bacterium
GAAAAAATCTTGGTTTGTCCTGCGGCAAAGATGATGCATCATAATTATATTGGTGGTTTGATGATTCATACTTTAGAATGTTTAAAATATGCTGAAGTTAATTTACAGGCATTTTTTCAAAAGCTTAATACGGATGAAGTTTTTGCAGCTTGTCTTTTACACGATATCGGTAAAATTTTTGAATATACAATCAATACAGAATCAGGATTAATTGATTATGATGAAAATTTTCGCAAAGAATGGTTGACGCATTCTCAATACGGATTTTCAATTTGTATGAATGCAGGCTTTAAACGAGTTGCAAAAATGATTGCTGCGCACCATGCAAGAACTGATTGGGGTGCAATCGTGGATTTAAATGAAAAAGATTTAGAACCGATTGTTTATTTGGTTCATCATATAGACGATTTGTCTGCAAAGTTTGGACAAATTAGCGTTTCAATGTTGGGATAAAGTTTGTAATATGTATTCCCGTTAGGGGAAAATTACGTTAGATATTTAAAATAATTTATTTTATGGTTGTTATTCAAAAACGCTCGCGGTATGAATGTCATTTAAGTTATTAACTCATCCTTGCTAAGCTCGTAAATTTTTAGTATACTCTATTTATGAACAAGCAGAAACTTTCTCTTGCCATTTATTGGCACATGCATCAACCGGTTTATGAATTAGAAGGCACGTATTTGATGCCTTGGGTAAGACTCCATGCCGTAAAAGACTATTTGGATATGGTGCTTTTTTTAGATAAGTTTCCTAAGTTAAAATTAAATTTAAACATCGTTCCCGCTCTTTTAGACGCGATTATTGATTACACAGAACAAGGTTATCACGATATTCATTCAGAATTGACTGCGTCAGATACTGAACATTTGACGGATGAAGAAAAAGCATTTATTTTAAACAACTTTTTTAGTTCAAAATTTGAAACAATGATTTATCGTAGTGAAAACTACAAAAATCTATATCAAAAGCGTTTTTCTAAAGATGTTGCGACATTGGAAGATTTTAGTGCACAAGAACTTTCTGATTTGATGGCGTTATTCAATCTTGTGTGGATTGACCCTGCTCACTTTGCTCGTTATCCGCGCTTAGAAGAGTTGTGGGCAAAACAATATAATTATACTCAAGAAGACAGAATTGAAATTCTATCAATTCAAAAATCAATTATTAGAGAAATTATTCCGACTTATAAGAAATATATAACCGAAGGCAGGGTAGAACTTTCAACAAGTCCTTATTATCATGCGATTTTGCCGATTTTGATTGATGTAAAAAGTTCTGTAAAATCAGTTTTAACAACAGAAGGTCTGCCTGCGAATTTAGGAATGCTTGATGACGCTAAGTATCAAATCAAAAGTGCTTTGGATAGGATAGAAGAAATTTTTGGTGTGCGTCCAAAAGGAATGTGGCCGCCTGAACTATGTTTAGGTCCAAAAACTCTTGGCTTATTATCTAAAGCGGGCGTAAAATGGACGATTTCTGATGAGGGTGTTCTTGCAAATTCTATAAATTTTGATTTTATAAGGGATTTTAAAGGTAATTTAAACGACCCTTATCATTTGTTGAAAGTTTATGAATATCAAACAAAAGAAAACAACATAGATATTATTTTTAGAGATAGGTCAATTCCAAATCTGATAAATTTTGAATACGCAGGTATAAATCCAAAAATGGCAGCGAGCGATTTATACGAAAAAATTAAGATGATACAAAATAAACTTCTTGTATCTCCAGACAAAACTCACCTTTTAACAATTGCGTCCGATTGTGAAAATTGTTGGGAAAATTATCAAAATGATGGTATTGATTTCTTGGAAAATATCTATTCGCTTATAGAAAATGATGAGAGCCTTGAAACAGTACTTATCAGTGATTATATAGAAAAAGATAAGCATAAAAAGACTTTGAAGAAAATTTTTTCGGGTTCTTGGATTGACAAAACTTTCCAATATTGGATTGGTGAACCTGAAAAGAATAAGGCTTGGGCTTATTTGAAACAAACGAAGGATGATTTTGATAATTTTGTTAAGGAAAATAAAAACCATCCACAAATTAAACTTGCAAAACGAGAATTGCTTATAGCGGAAGGCAGTGACTGGTTTTGGTGGTATGGTGAACCGAATAATTCAGGTCAGGATTTTATTTTTGACTACATGTTTAGGGAACGTCTGAAAAATGTTTACTTGATTTTAGGCATGAAGTACCCTGATTATTTAGACAAAACTCTTATTACAACGCTAGATGTTCCGTTTAAGCATCCGAAACGTCATATTACACCAAAAATGGACGGTTTGAATAAAAGTTCTGATGATTGGTATAATTCAGGAACTATCAGTATGATAGACGGGCCTGTTTTTAGAGAAAACAAAAATGTTGATAAGATTAATTTTGGTTGCGATAAAGACAATATTTATTTTAGACTTCATGTAAATAAAGGCTCCGGTGAAATCAGCTTTGTTGATAGAATTAATCAGTTTTATATTTATACAAGAAACGCAAGTAAAACAAACGACAGAGCGTATATAAGGTTAATTAGCAAAACCGATAATCCGTATCCGATTTTGTTGGAAAAATTTGAACATGAACTTACGCTAACTCTTGTAAAGGATACGCTTTATCCGCCAAGATTAACGGCAGTTTTACATCCTAATATGTGGACATTGGATAATCCGGAAGGTATAAAAATTGTTTTCAATGATGTTATTGATGTTTGTATACCGTTTGATAAACTAGGCGTTGAATTTGGTGAAACAGTAGAATTTTTTATGGCAAACACAGATTCAGGGGTTAAAAATACGTATATTCCGCAAGAAATTCTGCTTTCGATGACGAGAGAAGAATAGATAAAATAGTTTTACTTTTTTCTTCTTTGGAAAAGCAAGAAGAAAAAAGTAACAAAAAAGAAGAAACTTTAATCGTTTCCTACAACCTTACGGTTGTGGACTGAATGGATGTCGCGGGTGAACCCGCACTTTTACGCTCGCTAAAAAACGCTCGCGGCGTGAATGTCGTTCAAATTTAGTCTTGACTCGATGTTTGTTATTTTAGAAAAGTTTCTAAAATAATATTTTCTAGTAGTTTTACTTAGAGGATGACTTGGGTTGTAAAATTAAATTCAGTAGTTTCATCAATGTCATCCGACAATGTATTCTTTTCTTTTTGGTTACTTTTTCTTTTTAGTAAAGAAAAAGTAACTTGTGGTATAATGGGTTTAAAAGAATTAATGGAGAAAGATAAATGAGTAAATATTTATTGGAAGTAGGTGTTGAAGAATTACCATACAAATTTATTCCGATGGCAATTTCTCAACTTAAAGTTGGTTTTGAAACATTTTTGAAAAATAATAACGTAGAGTTTGGCGATGTTAAAGTTATGGCAACACCACGCCGTTTGGCTGTGATTGTTAGTGGCTTGGCAGCTTCTCAACCTGATGTTGAAAAGGTTGTTAAAGGCCCTATTGCTAAGGTTGCTTTTGATGAAAACAAAAACTTGACTAAGGCAGGCGAAGGTTTTGCTAAGAAAAATGGTGTTAGCGCTAGTGAACTTTATGTAGAGAATGATTACCTTTATGCGAAGATTTCTATAAAGGGTAAGAATACAAAAGATTTGTTGCAAGAAAACGTTCCTGTGATTTTTTCTAAGTTACAAGGTCCTCACTTTATGAGATGGGGAAATAATGATGTTAAGTTTTCTCGTCCTATCCGTTGGGTACTTTCAATTTTGGACGGCGAAGAAGTTAAGATTAGAATAATTGATAAAGATTCTTCTAATATGACTAACGGTCATAGATTTTCTACTCAGAATATCGTTATCAATAATCCTGATGAATATGTTCAAAAATTACGTGATGCTAAGGTTATTGTTGACCAAGACGAAAGAAGAGCTAAGATTGTTGAACTTACTAAGGCAGAGGCTGATAAGTTGAATGCGGTAACTAAGATTTCTGATGATTTACTGGAAGAAGTTACTTTTATTTGCGAATACCCTGTGGCTGTAACTTGTAACTTTGATGAAGCATTTCTTACTATTCCTCAAGAAGTTGCAGTTACTGTTATGGAAACTCATCAGAGATATTTTGCGCTTTATACTAAGGATGGCAAATTGATTAATAAATTTGTTACGATTACTAATTATATCGGTAATGAATTTGAAAATATCAAGGCAGGTAATTTGCGTGTAATTAAGGCTAGACTTGATGACGCAGTATTTTTCTTTAATGAAGATACTAAAAAACCGCTTGAAGCTTATGTTGAAAACTTGAAGGGCATGACTTTCCAAAAAGGTATGGGCTCTGTTTATGATAAAACTCAAAGAATTGTTAAACTTTCAGAAAAAGTTGCTAGTGAACTTGGAGTAAATAAACCTTCAATCAAGAGAACAGCAGAGCTTTGTAAAGCTGATTTAGCTACAAACCTTGTGTTTGAATTTACTGAACTTCAAGGCTTTATTGGTGCGGATTATGCAAGAGTAAGCGGAGAAGAATTGGGTGTTCAAGAAGGTATTAAAGAACATTATTTCCCATTGAATGCGGATTCTGAAACGGCTAAGAGCATTGAAGGTCAAGTGGTTGGTATTGCGGATAAGATGGATACAATTTGCGCTGTGTTTGCTGCGGGTAAAAAACCAACAGGTTCATCTGACCCTCTTGGTGTAAGACGTGCAGCTTTGGGTGTGATTAAGACCGTTTTGGAACATGGTTTGAAGTTGGATTTATCAAAACTTATTGACGAAACTTTGGCATTGTTGCCTGTTCAAGCGGATGTTAAGGCTGATGTTGAAGAATTTTTCGTTCAAAGATTAATTATTTTCTTGAATAACGATTATTCTAAGAATATTTTAGAGGCATGCTCTTCCGTTAACCCTTGCAAAGACCTTTGTGATTATGTTGAAAGAGTAAAGGCTGTGGCTGGTGGAGTTGATGAAAAACTTCTTGAAAACGCAAACAGAGTTTTAAGGATTTTGAAAGAAGAAGTTGGAAGCGTTGATGAAACATTGTTTACGCTTGATGCTGAAAAAGACTTGTATAAAGCGGTTCAGGGTATTAAATTTAGCGGAGATTATAAAAAATATTTAACTGATTTAACTCAAATCAATCCTGTTGTAACAAAATTCTTTGATGATGTTTTGGTTATGGATAAGGATGAAAAGGTGAAGAATAACAGACTTGCACTCTTGAACACTCTGAAAAATAAGTATATAATATTAACAGACTTTTCTAAATTGTAAAAAATTGTAACGAGTTAGAAAAAATGAGTCAATTTTTTCTTTTAGGATACTTTATACATATACAAAGTGAAGGTAGTAAAAATAATAAAAGAGGTCGTTATGTTCAACCTAAAGTTTTTAAAGTCACTAAAACAAGTATTAGATTCAAGAACAAATTTATTAACATTTTCAAGCGCTCAAAAACAAGCGAATGAAGATTATATAGCATCGCTCTCTTCAACAGAGCTTAAAATAAAATCTGACGAACAAAGGCTGGAAGCAATGGTCAGACAACAATTAAAAGAAGAATTTCCGAATATTGAAAAGAGTTCTTCTTACGACTTATTGGTTGACGCAGTCATCCATAATTACAAGTCAAAACAGCTTCAGGCCACAGACAACGCCGAAATTAGCGAATAGTTGTCAATTATTTTACTACACATACATAAAAGCGTCATCAAGTAATTGATGGTGCTTTTGTTTTGTGGATACTTTAGAAAGTTATAGGTGTTTGTACTATTAATATAAACTAAGGTTATTTGTTTTAAAATAAACAAGTCTTGTTCATACCCTCTCCAAGGGGGAGGGTAGAAAATCAAGTTGAGCACTGCGAAACTTAGATTTTCGGGTGGGGGTTCAAGCTGTAGGCTGTAAAGTTGCTTACGCTATATTGATTTATTTGAAAAGTCACTTTCTATTCAATAAATACCCACCTGCATCTGTAAGGCGAGGCAAAGCCTCGCCAACATCTGCGACCTCCCTAACAAGGGCGGTTTTTGTAAAATACGTTCAATCTCAAACACATGAAAATTTTTAAAATTGTAGGGTGCAAATTTTTGTACCATTAACAAAAGCAGGTGTGAAAAGCTTATGCTTTTCACACCTGCTTATTAAAATGTTGTTGGGCAGATTCGTTCAACCTATTGTTTTAGTTATTATTTGCAAGTTCTTGCAACATTGCATCCATATCTCTTGCACCGCGCTTTGTATGATGGACAATAGTTACTTCACCGCTAGGTGAGATAAGTTCAATATCACTTGTTACTGAATCATCACGTGTTTCACGACCATGCACTTTGATTTCGTAGCCCTTTTTTTCTAAAAGCCCTAATCTTACAGCTATCCAAGGCTGAATGATTGCATCTTTAGCACTGTAATCCATATATTTAATAGTTTTTGACTTAGTGTATCCATTAGAATAACAGGAAAAATACATTCTGTCACCAGACCAGTTTAGTGATGCTTTGGGGTTAAAGTTATTATCAAACCATTCAGCTGCATCATGTCTTATCTGAGTTGGCATGTCCTTAATTACACGATTTTTATATTCAGATTGGAATTTTTTTGCATAGATTTTTTCTGCTAAGTCATAATTACTAGGTTTTAAGCTTACATCATCAGGAGTTGTATATACTGTTTTAACAATTTTAGCAACTTCGCCTTTATCAAGATTACCGCAATCAAATACTTCATTGCCGATTTTTACTTTATTGTCACGCAAAACATCAATATCGAGTCCGTATTGTTCTTTTACGTACTTAACATCAGCTCTTGCTGTTTTACTTATTACCGTATTTTTCCATACAGGTTTTTCAAACGCAGAAGACATTATATCTTCTTCTACTGTTACTCCCTTTTGAGTTGTTTCAGGTTTCACATAAGCTTTTTTTGCAGTTTGAGTGTTATTAGTTTGTTTATTTTTGACAAACTCTGTTAATTTAGCTTCAAATTCATTTGCCAAATAATCTGCAGAAAATTTTATGATAGAAGCTGAACCATCATTTACACTCTTAGCTTGTTTATCCATATATTTTATATCATTTAGCATTTTTTGTAAATCTTTTTGTACAGGATCGGATGTGTCAAATTGCATTTCAACTTCGCCACTTCTTAAACGTTTTACAGGATTGCCGTTGTAAGGGTGACCTTCAGAGTCAATCATCATGAGTTTATCAGTTGGCAATTTTTCACCTTCCAAACTAGTTGTAGGTTTGTCAAATACTGCCATTTTAAGTTCAACACCGGCTTTTTTGATAATATGAACCATTTCGCCAGGTTTTAAGCTTGCAACATCAAGCGGACTTCTTGAACCATCAGGATTAATTATTTCATATTGTTTTTCTGCGATATTACCTTTTAAACCTGTTACAGCATCATCGCCTGCGGCTACAACGGCTCTATCAGGACATTTACCCTCAGCATTTCCATATTCTTTGATATACTCAGGAGTTACACCCCAACTTTCCTCTGCATCGTAGTTATAAGTAACTTCTAAACTTTGTGTGTTAACTTTTTGGCGTCCGCCGTATGGAGCATCTTTATAGAAATATGGTGCTTCTCCTTTAGGAGGATTTGCTTCAAATTTTAAAGGAATGCCGTTTTCGTTATTTACTCTTAATGTTTCTTCAACAGTTTCCGCAAAAACGATTCTTTTTGCTTCAACAGGATCAGCTTTTGCTTGAGTTATAGTTACGCCGAACTCTTCTTTTACTGTTGTAGCGTCAGGCATTCTTAAATGTTCAGTGGTTTTAGAAGTTAAAACTTTTTGCGGTATATCTTTTGCAACATCAATAGTTTTACCGTTAGGACGTTTAGCCTCTATTTTTGTTATGTTGTACATCCCAAATTCATCAGCTTTAAACCCTCTACGATTTAATTCAGCTTCGTAAATTTTTAAAGCACCTGTATCACCAAGTCCTATTCTTGTCATTGTATGTTCATCACGTAATTCTTTATCCGTTGCAGTTTTAACAAATTCTTCAGCTTTTTGATTTTTAATATTTCTTCGTACCTGTTTAACAGACTTCGCTGCACCACCAAGCATAATTGCACCTGTACCGAGTTCTTGACCGCCGACTCTTGCTTCTTCTTTTGTTTGGGCATTTGCAACATCAACAGCACCGTCTACGACCATAGTTCCACCTTCATAAGCGAAGTATGCTTGAGTTACCAATGCAAAGGCTTTGCCAATGCCTGCTGCAGCCGCAGCTTCACCAGCAACGGCAAGTGCACCTACGAATGCCGCACCTTGTGAACCGATGAATCCGTCTACAGCGTCTCCTGCGCCTTTAATGGTTTCCCAAGTTTTTTCACCTAAACTCAAATTTGAATTATCGCCATCATCGACCAATTTGTCTATGGCATCAACAACGGTATTTAATCCGCTATATTTTTTTACAGCTTCTTTGATATCTGTAATTCCTGCTTTATCGTCCATATATGCAAATGTTAGACCAATCCCTTGTTTTAGGTATTCTTTCATTGCTTCCTTGTCGCCACGTTCCTTAGCTTCATAGAACTTTTGACCTGTAGTTTTAAGCAAAAATTCTGTTTTTTGTTTTTTATCCATATTTTGGAATTTAATGTCATTCATAAGTTCAGTATAAGTAGCATCAACTTCCGGTAAAGAGCTTATGTGGTCTTTGAATTTTTGTTCCTTTAATGCTTCATTAGGATGTAATATTTGTTTTTTTACTCTTTGTTCTTGAATATGTTTTTGAATTTCTGCTGTTTTTTTCTTACGTTCTGCAACAGTTTCATTTAATTTCATTTGATGACCTGATATTGCATTTTGTTTTTCAACAGGAGTTTTTTGAGAAAAGCTGGTCATGCTATCCAAATAAGATTCCTGACCTCCGCCATATCCGGCGAAGCCCCAAACACTACCTTGTTTTAAGGCTGTTTTTTGTTGCTGTGTCATTGCTTGAGCGTTGAAACCTTCTGTTGTGTTCATCCAGTTTGCATACTCGTTTTTGTTAAGTTTGCCGTGTTGAAGCATGTACTGCGCAATGTCAAATTTTGTCATTTTGCGTCCTGTCTTTGCTTCTTCTTGCTTTAATGCTTTCAAATTTGCTTGTGCATAAGCATCGATTTTTTGTGAGATTGTGTTGTTACCCATGAGGAAGTCCTTTCTAACTTGTGAGTTATTTAGTTCTATTAATTCAAATTTTTCATCTTACTTACCTCATAGTTATCGACATATTTTATGTAAACTTTAGGGGTTTTTGGAAAAGTTGAACGCATCACTACTACTACTACTACTACTACTACTACTACGTTTGCGCCAATTGTAACAATTTTTCTAGTTTCTTAACAATTGGATATATATTAAAATAATTAATTCATATTTCTTAACAATTACTCATTTTTTTGTTGATTTGCATTTTATGGACAAAAAATAATAGTTAAAAAAGGTTGGATTGCTTCAGGCTAATCGCCTTCGCAATGACGGCACATTTAGAACTCTAACAACCGGTCATTGCGAGAAAATCTTTGATTTTCGTGGTAATCCATAATATAAATCCCTCTCTTAGAATTTCGGGTGAGGGTTCGAGCCGTAAGGTAAATAAAATGTGCAGAGATTTAATTATTCAATGTGTTTATTGACAAAGACAAAAAACGTAATTAAGTAAATTCAGTTCGTAGCGGAAAAAAGTGGATGATTTTTAACAAACAAAAATGATATCAAAAATGTTGTAATTACAATTGAATGCCTTAATTAAACATGCTATAATCAATTTTGTTAACAAGGTTAAATAAGAAAGGAAATAAATTATGGCAAAATATGTATGTTCAGTTTGTGGTTACACAGTAGAAGGTGAAGCGCCTGAAAAATGTCCTGTTTGCGGAGCTGTTAGAGAAGTTTTCGTAAAAATGGAAGATGGTAATAAAAATTATGCTGACGAACACAGAGTTGGTGTTGCAAAAGACGTTGATCCTCAAATCCTTGAAGGTTTGAGAGCTAACTTTGTTGGTGAATGCACAGAAGTTGGTATGTATCTTGCAATGGCAAGACAAGCTGATAGAGAAGGTTATCCTGAAATCGCAGAAGCTTACAAAAGATATGCTTTTGAAGAAGCTGATCACGCTTCAAGATTTGCGGAATTGTTAGGTGAAGTAGTAACTTCTTCTACAAGAAAAAATCTAGAACTTAGAGCGGAAGCAGAATTTGGTGCTTGCGACGGTAAATTGCAATTAGCAAAACGCGCTAAAGAACTAGGCTTGGATGCTGTTCATGATACAGTTCACGAAATGGCAAAAGATGAAGCTCGTCACGGACGTGGTTTTGATGGCTTGTTAGCTAGATATTTTGCTGATTAATAAATCTATTTATAATAAAAAAGCGACTTTAAAAAAACAATTAGATTTCTAGAAAGTCGCTTTTTTGTTGCTTGTATTTTTCAACTAAACATACGACTTACTTTTTATCGTACAATATGATATAATTCTAGGCATACGAGTAGGAGTGAATATGCCAAACGTTGAACTTGATGATGAATTTTTGAATTTGTTTTATAACATTACAAATTCAAAACCACCTAAAAATATTGAATTGTTAGATTTAAAAAAACAATTAATTAATATTGTAGATACACTAAAAGAACTTAATGAAAATGCTAAAAAACCGATTATGAGCAGGGCATTGAGTAATAGTATGGAAGAACAGGATGCAGAATCAGCAGGTCCTGCAATATTAGTCGTAGATGATTTGGGTGTTATTACTTATCAGTTGAAGGTGCTGTTATCAAGATTTGAATATGATGTAGATTGTTCACAAGAAATATATGATGCAGTTAATAAGTTTAAAAAACGTAAGTACGAATACGTAGTAATGGATTTGTTTATTCCGACAGAGCGTGAAGGTTTTATTCTCTTGACAGAATTGAAAAAATTGGCAGCTTCTTACGGGAAGAAAACTGTTATTGGTGTAATTACAGCTTCTCCAAGAAAAGAAATTGAACAACAATGTCGTGCAAGAGGTGCTGATTTCTTTTTGGAAAAAAATAGTGACTGGCAAAATTCACTTTGCAATATAATGGACGGTTATATAAATGCGGGAAAAGATGATGATGAGGATGATTTTTAGAAATGGAACAAAAATCTCTTTTTTCAGTAATATCTCCAATTATGGTTGGTCCATCCAGTTCACATACAGCAGGTGCTGTAAGACTCGGTTTAATGGCGCGAAATATTTATAAGAATGAATTCAAAAAAGTTAAATTTGTACTTTATAATTCTTTTGCCAAAACAGGTTTCGGACATGGAACTGATAAAGGTTTGCTAGCCGGAGTTTTAGGCTATTCGGTTGATGAAATTTGTATTAAAAATATTTTTGACATTGTTGAAAATATTGAATATTCTTATGAATACAAAGAAGACATATCGCGTCACCCAAATTCCGTAGATATAACTTTTGATGATAAAATGACTGTTTCCGGTGATTCAGTGGGTGCAGGGGAAATCAGGATTAATAACATTAATGGATTTTCTGCAAATATTGACGGTTCCTATGACACACTTTTGCTTATGTATAAAGATGTTCCGGGAATGATTTCTCAGGTTAGTGATATTATCCAAAAACAAAAAGTTAATATTGCATCCCTTCATTGTGATAGAAGTTCTAAAGGCGGAACTGCTTCAATGTATTTGGCACTGGATATTCCGGTTGGGGATGATGTGGTAGAAAAAGTAAAACAAATTAAAGACGTATTTTTTGTGACAAATATTAGGAAGTTAAAATAATGACAATTTTATCGTTTTCAGAATTAAAAGAAACATGTGAAAAACAAAACAAGGCAATTTTTGAAATCGCTCAAGAAAATGAATCAGTTTTGTTGGATGAAATTGTTGATGTTGTAAGATTAAAAGTTTTAGAAGATTTGGTTGCGATGAAAGGTGCAATTCGTAACGGTTTAAAATCAACCGAAAAATCTATTAGTGATTGGTGCGGTGATGATTGCGAAAAACTTGTTGAAAACTTCAAAAAACGTGGAGCACTATTCGGTAAAACTTTTGAAAAAATTGTAACTTATGCGATAGCTACTGCGGAAGAAAATTTGCGAATGGGAAGAATTGTTGCATGCCCGACAGCGGGTTCGTGTGGAATTGTACCTGCAGTGATTGTTGCAGTTGCAGAAGAACATAATATATCAGAGGCTGAGCAAATTAACGGTTTGTTAACTGCCGGCATGGTGGGGCTTTTGGTTTCCAATAAAGTTCAATTAGCGGGTGCTGTAGCAGGTTGTCAAGCGGAATGCGGTGTAGCTTCTGCTATGGCGGCAGGAGCTTTGGCACAAATGCTTGGCGGTAATGTTGATGAAATAATTAATGCAAGTGCGTTAGCTCTGAAAAATATTTTGGGTTTAACTTGCGACCCTGTTTGCGGTTTGGTGGAAGTGCCATGTATAAAAAGAAATGCGTTTTTAGCAGTTCATGCCGTAACAGGAGCAGAGTTGGCTTTGTGCGGAGTTGAAAGTAAAATCCCGATGGATGAAATTGTGGATACGCTTAAAATCACAGGTCAATTGATGTCACCTGTTTTAAAGGAAACTTCTCAAGGCGGTTTGGCGAAAACTAAAACCGCATTGGAACTTGAGGAAAAATTATTTAATAAATAGAAATTAAAAAGATATAAACAAAATAGAGTGGTTTTTAAACCACTCTATTTTTGTATTTTAATAACGTTTTATTGATTAAAATTGTTCTAAGAATCTCTTGTCATTGTTGAAGAACAATCTGATATCATCAATTGCGTATTTAAGCATTGCAAGTCTTTCAACGCCCATACCAAATGCGAAACCTGAATAAACATCAGGATCAATTCCAACGCCTCTTAAAACATTAGCGTCAACCATTCCGCAACCGAGAACTTCCAACCAACCTGTTCCGCTACAAGTGCGGCATCCTTTGCCTTGGCACATAATACATTGAACGTCAACTTCTGCAGAAGGTTCTGTGAATGGGAAGAAACTGCTTCTGAAACGAGTTGGACGAGCAGAACCGAAATACAATCTGATAAATTCGTTCAACACACCTTTTAAATCGCCGAATGTTATATCTTTATCAACATATAACCCTTCGATTTGGTGGAAGAAATTATTTTTACGAGCGTTGATGTTTTCGTTTCTGTAAACTCTACCCGGAGAAATCACTTTTATTGGTGGTTTTTGATTTTCCATAACGTGAATTTGAGCGCCTGATGTTTGACTTCTTAATACAACGCCTTCCATTCCTTTTACATAAAAAGTATCTTGTACATCTCTTGCAGGGTGGTCTTTTGGAACGTTTAACATATCAAAGTTGTAGTATTCTGTTTCAACTTCAGGTGATAAGTTTGGTGCTACCACTGAGAAACCAAGATTTTGGAAAATTGTTACGATTTCATTTGTAGTAGAAGTTAGAGGGTGAACTTTTCCTTGTGGAATATATTTACCGCTCAAAGTAATATCAATTCTATCTTTTTGCAATTTTTCATTAAGTTCTTTTTGATAGAAGATTTCGTGTTTGTCTTTCAATAAACCTTCAAGGTCTTGAGTAATTTTGTTAGCTAATGCGCCAACAACACGTTTATCTTCGTCAGACAAATCTTTTAAACCTTTTTTAATTGAATTAAATTCGCCTTTACGGCTTAAGTATTTCAATCTGATTTCATCAATATCACTGATAGATTGAGCTTGCTCAATATCTGCTTTTGCTGAGTTATAAATATTTTCCAACTGTTCTTTCATATTATTTCTCCTTACTAAAAATGATATCGCAGAGGGGGTGAATTGTAAAGTTGTTATGCATTGCCACGAAAATCGTAAGATTTTTTCAAATGAACGACAATCGTGCCGCGAACGTGCAGCGATTAGCTGCGATAGTGAGCGTGAGAGTGCAAGCTCTGCTTGCTAATCATCCATTTTATTGAACGCTCGCAAGAGCGTAGGAAACGACGGCGTGCTTTTTCTTTCTTTTGGTACTTTTCTGGGGTAAATACTTTTGGCTTGTAGATATACTTACTGGTTTGGAAGTAAAGTGAAAAATCTTTACCTCGCAAATAAAGAGAAAGAAAAGTACATTTCAAAAAACTTTTTATTTTAAAATAATTCTTACTTTTTCTCTAAAATTTATCTTGGACAGTAATGCCTAACAAGGGAAGAAGTTTGCATCAAAAGTGATTTTTATTAGTAATAAAAGCTATTATATTACAATGTTTGACTTTACTCTGCATTTGGCGTTAAATAATCCTATGAAGATTATAATTTTCGGTGCAAATGAACTCGGTTCAATGATTGCAACAGAGTTTTATACAGATAATGATATCACGGTAATTGATGATGAAAAATTTAAAGTCGACGCATTTAACAAGCTTGATGTCGGTTTTATTTCGGGTAACGCATCAAATATCGAAATTCTTAAACAAGCCAACATCAAAGATGCAGATGTATTTATTGCCTGCACAGCGTCTGACGAATTAAATATCGTTGCATGCTTGACTGCAAAAAGAATAAGCACCGTCCGTACAATGTGTTTTGTACGTAAAGAAGAATATAAGTCTTCTTTGGGCTTGGCAAAAGATGCAGAATATAACTGTGATTTTTATATCGACAACATTATTTGGCCGGAAGAACTCATGACGCAAGAAATCTTTAGAATCATTACTGTTGCTAAGGCTTTAGATGTTGAAAACTTCGCAGACGGACGCGCAAGGCTATTAGAATATAAAATTGCCGAAAATTCAATATTAGTCAATAGTATGATTAGAAGTTGTGAGTTTCCAAAAGATACTATTATTGTTGGAATCACAAGAGATAGTGAATTATTTATACCGAATGGTGAAACTGTACTTCATGAGGGCGATAAAGTCATATTCATGGGGCTTTCTCACTCACTGGATATTTTGGCAGGTAAATTTTTCCATGAAAAAGAATTTGTGAAAACTGTTGCAATTATCGGTGGTGGTAATGTTGGCTTAAAATTGGCAAAAAGTTTAGAGGCATTGAAACTTAATATCAAAATAGTTGAAAAAGACGAAGAACGTTGTAGATTTTTAGCGCAGGAACTTGAAAATACGCTTGTAATAAATGGTGATGGAACAGATATTGAGCTTTTAAACGAGGAAGAAATTTCTGATGCGGACGTTGTTGTAAGTGTTACAAATAATGATGAAAAGAATTTATTGTGTTCTCTTCTTGTAAAACACATGGGCGCAGGTCGTGTAATTTCAAGAGTTTCAAAGAGTACAAACGTAGCGTTGTTTGAAAAAGTTGGAATTGATATTGCAATTTCATCAAAAACAGCTGCATTAAATGAAATTAAAAATAATGTTAAAGAAACAAATATCGGTATTTTGGCGACTGTAGAACAAGGCAAAGGCGAAGTTTTGGTTATCGAAATTCCTGAACATTATGAAACCAAAAAAATTATGGAATTAAGATTACCGGTTAAGGCGATTGTCGGTGTTATTCAGCGTCGTAAAAGAATTATCATCCCAAACGGTACAACACAAGTTATGAGCGGTGATAATTTGATTATATTTACAACAAGTGAAAATGCGCCTGTTATAAGGGAATTTTTTGAGGAAATTAAATGAGATTAACTTATTTAGCATACTCTTTCAGCCTTAGCATAATGTATTTCAGCATTGTTTTGCTTGTACCGATTGTGGTAGCACTTTTTTATCGTGAATACACCGCAGTTTTACCATTTTTAATTGCTTGTGCAACAGCGTTTTTCATATCAGTAACTCTAAGAAAAATTGTAAAAGGAACTGAAAACATAAAATCCATTAACGATATTAAAAAATCGGAGGGACTTTGCGTTGTAACGTTTTCTTGGTTGTTTGCGGGTTTATTGGCATCAATTCCTTATTTATTTTTTGGAATAAGCCCTTTGAACGCTTTGTTTGAAGCAACTTCCGGAATTACAACTACAGGTGCAACGATTTTAACAACGTTCGATTATCCTAAAACGCTTTTCTTTTGGCGTTCGTTAACTCAGTGGCTTGGCGGTATGGGAATTATCGTCTTGTTTATTGCGATTTTGCCACAATTTGCGATTGCGGGCAGACAATTGTTTTTTGCAGAAGCGCCGGGGCCTACAGAGGATAAATTCACTCCTCGAATAAAAAATACAGCAGCTGCTTTGTGGAAGGTTTATGCCGGATTAACAATTTTAGAAATTTTGCTTTTAAAATTTGCCGGCATGAGTGGGTTTGAGGCGGTTTGTGATGCATTAGCCACTGTTTCCGGAGGCGGACTTTCTCCAAATGCAAATAGCTTGGTTGGTTTCAATAGAGCTATTTTATCAATTATTACTTTCTTTATGCTTTTTGCTGGTGTAAGTTATAATTTACAATATCTAGCTTGGGCGAAATTCAATCCACTTGTGCTTTTTAGAAACGAAGAATTTAAGGTATATTTCAGTGTTGTAATGTTGATTGCGCTTGCATTGAGTTGTTCGTTGTTTGGCAATATGCATTATAATTTGTGGGATTCTTTAAGTCATGCATTTTTTAACGTTGCGTCAATAATTTCTTCTACCGGTTTTTGTAGTGTAGATTTTGCAAACTGGGATTATGCAAGTAAAGTTCTTTTATTTGCAACAATGATGTTCGGAAGTTGCGCAAGTTCAGCCGGTGGTGGTTTGAAAGTTGTAAGATGGATGCTAGTGTATAAGATTATGAAATCCGAAATGATGAAGATTTTACATCCAAAAGCAATTGTTGATATCAAAGTCGGCAGATATTCTGTACCGAAGGAAATTTTGTATCAAACTTTGATGTTTGTATTCTTTTATATCGCGTTTTTGGTGGTTTCAGCATTCTTGCTCGGTTTGATTGAAAAAAATACTGTTGTTGCAATTACGGGTGCAGTAAGTGCTGTCGGTAACGTTGGACCCGGATTTGGTCTGCTTGGACCTTTACAAAGCTTTGACCCATTGCATGCTGTTTCTAAAATAATTTTAATTATTGATATGTATGTAGGTCGTTTAGAATTAATTCCATTTTTGGTTTTGTTCCAAAAAGATTTGTGGAATTTTAAGAAATAGAAATAAAATGAATAAAGAAAAATATTTAATATCAGATAATGTATATGATAATTTTGTTTTCATACACAAAAATAAAGGATTAGTGGAATGCATTCCTCCGAATTGGGAAGGTAAAACAGTCGAAGATGCCTTAATGTATATGGGAATTGGTGATAAGGGGATAAAAATAAAATCACCAATTGAAAATATAACAATTTACAAAAGCCACATTGAGCACTTAATTAATGATAATGATTCTTATAGAAAAAAATTTTTAAATAGAGCTATTAGAACTATTCAAGAACCAAATTTGATTATAAAAATAAAATGTTATAACAACTATATAAAATTATTTATAGACGAAAAGTCTAATATTAAACCTCACCTGCAAATCGTTAAGGTGAAAGTCGATGGTAGTTTTTATGTTACAAACTATAAATTACAGAAAAATCAGTTTAAAAAGAACATATTAGAAGGAGAGATCATTTATGACCTCTCCAGCATGTCCAGTAAAAATTCTACCGACACTAACATTATAACACATGTTGAATAAATCTCAATATAACAAAATTTTTACGTTCTGTTTGAATTTATTTTTTCGTTCCTTTTATGCTAAAATGTAGAAAAAAGGGAATAAATATGTCAGTAAAAAAAGTTGTTAAATATGGTACACCTTCTTTAAGACAACCATCTAAAGAAGTTCATAAAGTTTCACAAAAAATTAAAGTCTTAGTAGAAGATTTGTTGGATACAATGTACGCTCAAAACGGTGTTGGGCTTGCAGCGCCACAAATCGGTGAAAATTACAGAGTGTTTGTAATTGATGCTTCTACGGGTAACGAACCATTAAATCCGATGGTTTTTATCAATCCGAAGATTATTAAAAAATCAGGTGCCGTAATCAGTCACGAAGGCTGTTTAAGTTTTCCTGAAGCTTTTACGGATGTTAGAAGATATGCAAATGTTATGGTTAAAGCTATGGATAGAAACGGTCGTGCTTTTGTCTTAGAAGCAAAAGACGGAACACTTTTAGCTAGAGCTATTCAGCATGAATTCGACCATTTAGACGGCATTTTATTTATTGACCACGTTATAAATCGTTTTGAAGCAGAGGAAGTTTTAAAGAAAAATAATCTTCCAAGTTTAGAAGTTGAAAAAATTCTCGACGAGCCTGAACTTTCAAAAGAAATTGAAGTTTTATTGAAAGAAAAAGTTGCAAAGGAAGCTGATAAGGAGGCTTAATGAAAGTACAAGCTGTAAGTTTTTGCGGTGATATTTCTAAAGGCAAAAAAGAATTTGAAAAATTGCCTCTGGCGAAACAAGTTGTATTAAAATCTGTGGAAAAATATAGACAAGATTTTAATGCTAAAAACTTCCCACCAATTCCTGCAAAAGATACCGATTTGGCAGAATATGTTAGGCATGCGGTTTTTGTCGAAGAATTAGTAAAAAAAAGAGCAAAGGATATATTTGCTAATTTAAGAAAAAATATGGGAATATAAGAAGTAACATGATAAACATTGTATTTTTTGGAACACCGGATATCGGTCTACCATCATTAGAACATTTTTATAACTCAGATAAATTTAACGTTCAGGCGGTTGTTACTCAACCTGATAAACCATCAGGACGTGGTCATAAACTTACACCGAGTCCTATTAAAAAATTTGCATTAGAACACGATATTAAAGTGTTTCAACCTAAATCAATCAGAAAAGAACCTGAAATCATTGAAGCTTTAAAAGAACTTAAGCCTGATTTCTTTGTAACTTTTGCTTTTGGTCAAATTTTATCGCAAGAAGTTTTGGATATTCCAAAATATGAAACAATTAATCTTCACGTTTCGTTACTTCCAAAATACCGTGGTGCAAATCCTATTCAGCGTGCAATTATAAATGGTGACAAAGAAACAGGTATTTGCACAATGATTACTGAACTTGGACTTGATTGCGGTGATATTTGTATGAAATATCCGATTGAGATTACAAAGAATATGAATTGTGTAGAACTTTTTGAACTATGTGCATCAAATTCTCCTGAATTATTGGAAAAAACTCTAATCGGCATAAAAGACGGTACGTTAAAACCGACTCCTCAATGCGAAGATGGTGTTTGTTTTGCAGACAAACTTAAAAAAGAGGAATGCAAAATTGATTGGACAAAATCAGCTGATGAAATCCACAACTTAGTTCGTGGAGTTTACAAATGTCCCGGGGCGTTTTTTGAATACAACGGAAAAATTATAAAAGTGCTTGAAACAGAACCAATAGAAACGACTAATGACAACGGCGTTCAAATTGGTGAATTTGCGAATTTTTCTAAACAGGGTATTGATGTTAAAACAGGTAACGGGTATTTAAGATTAATTAAAATTAAGCCTGAAGGCAAAGGTGAGATGTTGGCAAGAGATTGGGCTAACGGTATTAAGCAAAAATAATATGTAAAAGGCGGAACGGTTTCACCGTTCCGCCTTTTAATTATTTAAAACTAATTTATTTTTCTGTTGATTCAGAAAGTGTTTTTAAGATTGTATATGAAGCATCCCAACCGCTTACTCCGCCTGTTGTTTTATATTGAGCAATTTCTTTTGCTCTCAAAGCTTTATTTTTAGCTTGTTCTTTGTTAAATTTTGCTAATTTTTTCTTGTTTGCGTTTCTTTCTTTTACGATTGGATTAGCGTAAGTTAAGAATGCTCTATATTCTTGACAGCCATAACCTGTTTTAACTCTTGATGGGTAGTTGTAAGTCATGTAGTCATAAACATTCATAGCTCTTTCTGTGTTAGCAGGTCTGCCTTGTAAAGCTTCCAAAGTAGAGCCGGGTTGCTTTGTAATAACTACAATCATTGCAAGTGGGTTGTAGCCTGTTTTTGCTAACAAGTCAACGCCTGTGATGTCAGCAGCTTTTTCATCGCTCAAGTTTGTTTTGTTTGCCAAAAATTCGCTGTTTGCAGCTGTTGAAATAATGTTTTCAGAACTTAGTTTACTTGTAATAGCATTTTTTGCAGCGTTTCTCATTTGATTTTTTGAATATGTTCCATTGATAATATGTCCCATTTCATTTGCAATAACAGCTGCTACTTCACTGTCATTTCCTGCATAAGTTAAATCAGTGCTTGAAATTTGAATAACGTTAGTTAAATTTGTGTTAGCATTGTTTGCTGTACCATTAACAACCTTGAAAGTAGTTTTTGCAGGCAAGCTGTTTTTTGTAACGATTGTTTTACCAACAGTTGCAACTCTGTCTGCTGCGTTCCAAGTTGCAGCAAATGCCGGTGATACCATTAATGCTAATGTGAACATAGATACTATAATCTTTTTCATAAAGCCTCCTTTTTTTGAAATTATTGTATTATCAATTTTTATAAAAATATTCTTCAACTATTTCACAAATAATATGTCCTGCAATTATGTGTAATTCTTGTATATTGTTTGTAATATCGGATGGAACATCAAGTACGATATCCGAAATTTTTTTTATCTCTCCACCATTTTTACCTACAAATGCGACTGTTTTAATTCCCTTTTCTTTTGCAACTTTAAATGCTTCAATTACGTTTTTAGAATTACCCGATGTAGAAATTCCTATCAACACGTCACCTTTTTGTCCGATGGCTTCTAATTGTCTTGAGAAAATGAATTCAGCTCCGTAGTCATTGCCAATGGCGGTAAGAGATGATGTGTTGCAAGTCAAACTGTAAGCCGGAAGCGGTTTTCTATCCAGTTTATATTTACCCATAAGTTCGGCTGCCAAGTGTTGTGAATCCGCCGCAGAACCGCCATTTCCGCAAAATATAACTTTGTTCCCGTGAGAAATTGCATCAATCCAAAGCTTTGCAATAACTTCTATTGTTTCGGATTTTTCTTTCAATTTTAAAACATTATTGCTTATTTTATCTAACTCCGAATTAATTCCCACGATATTCTCCTGATAGTTGCAGTACAAATTTGATTTTAACATGAATGTGGTTTTGATTAAAGTAGTATTGAGAAATTTTGTTTAAATTCTTTAGACTTTATGCTACATTGTATCCATGTTTTATTTTGAAGATTTTCACGGGACAAAAATTCTTAAAAGTGATTTATTAGAAGAGATAACTGCGTTCTTTTCTACAAGAGAGTTACCTGATTTAACTAAGCTGGGCGCAGATAGAATCCTTTTTCCTAATCAAACTCACAGTGATAATGTTGAGTTCGTGGATAAGAGAAATGAATACCCAAATACTGACGGGTTAATTTTGACCAACTCAAATGACGTAGTTTATTTGCGTTTTGCGGATTGTACACCATTAATTTTCTATGATACTGTTCAAAAAATAGCGGCAGTTACACATGCAGGTTGGCGTGGAACGGCGCAAAAAATCGGTGTTAAAACGATTGAAAAAATGCAATCAAATCCGACAAATGTTATTGCGCTGATAGGTCCTGCTATTTCTATGTGTTGTTATGAAGTTTCGGAAGAAGTCCGTGACACACTTCTTGCAACTGTTAAAGATACCGAAGGGCTTTTTATAAATAGAAATGTTGATTTAAAACGAATAAACGCACAACAACTTAAAGAAATCGGTGTTCAACAAATCGATATTTGCCCGTATTGCACAAGTTGTGATAATGATTTGTTTTATTCTTACCGCAAAGAAAACGGAACCGATAAAAGACATATTGCCGTTGCGAAATTGTCATAATTTACGCAGACATTTTTTGTTCTGCAAGTTTAGCTTGTTCGGCTTTTCTCTTTTTATCAAGAGTATTTGTAATATAAATATTCAAGTTTGGAATACCAAGACCAAGAACAAGGCTGGCTGTCAAATAGCCTGCAACCTGAGCAATGTTTAATGTTCTTAAACGTTTTTTGGTTGTTTTCTTAAGAGCTTCAGGTAATTTATCTAAATCTTTAACCATTTCGTTGAAACTCTTATTAAGAACCTTGCTGTTTTCGGTTTTAGTTGTAGAAATGCCGTTATTTGCAAGTGTTTCTACAAGAACTTCATCTCTGGTTTTTAAGCTGCCGTTGAAACTACGCTTGAATTTACCTGCATTTTTAGAATTTGCTCTATAATTTATTGTAGATTTATCCAAACCGTCAGCAACAAGTTTGTTAACGATATCGCCTAGAATCAACCAGCTTACGTAACCTAAAGTATCTTTTGTTAAACTTTCTCTAAGTTCGTCTTTGTCACGTGTAGAGAAAATTCTTGAGATAATGGTTAAACCATATAAACCTTTTAATTGGTTAATAGTTGGCATTTTACCGTTGAATGACATTTTTTCCATGAATTTTCCGGGTGATTTTAAGAATTTAATCGGTGACATATTTAATGTACTTAATATCATTGAGAAGAATGCCGCAGAACTTACTGCCTTTATAGCTTTAAATCCCGCACTGTTATCTTTTGAACGACCTTCAACACCGACAAAACCATCAGAACCTGTTTTTAATTTTGTTAAATACATGTTAATAGGCTGAACAGAAAGTCCGATTGCTGTTGCAATTCCAAAACCGATTGCGGAACGAGTTTTCATAAATTTTGAAAGTTCTTTGATGAATTTGTTGTCTTTTACAGCATTTCCTGATTTTATTTGTTCGGCAAAAGCATTTTTAACTTTATCTTTGTTGAAAGAATCTGAAACTATATAAATATCATTTAATAAAGATTTTAAATTAGTTTTACTTACAGATTTTTTATCTAAAGATTCAAGAATATATTCTGATTGAGCGCCTGTACTTTCAGTAATTTTGTTCATTAAAACTTCTCTAGATTTAGAAGTTTTCTCTTTTGTCCAAGTATTAAAATCAACTTTATTATTTAATGATTCATCTAAGTATTTTGCAACTTCATCAATTTTTTCTTTAGAAATTCTTGTATAGCCATCCTTGTCCGCAGTTTTTGAATCAGGATTGTATGCTTTTACATTTTCTAATGTTGCTTTGATGTAATCTAATTGTGATTTATTTTCTTTGATTTGTTGAGATTTGTTTTCAGCTAAAATGTTTAATGTTTCAGGAGCTGTAAATATTTTATTTACATTTAATCCGAATTTTTTATTCAAACTTTGCGCAACTAACCAACCGGCACCGGCACCAAATAAACCGATACAAGAATCGTTTACGGTACCCATGATTTCACGTCTAAGAGTTTCTAAACCTGCTGCCGGTCCACGTTGAACAAAGTCAATAGTAGTTCTTGGTGCAACCATTGAACATAGGTCAACACCATTTGCGCCAACTGCTTGGTTTGTAGCTAAATATCTCAAACCTGTATCAACTGGACCTTTGAATTGAGGATTGTAATTTTGTTGCTGATTAAATTGTACTTTCATATTTACCTTGCTAGTTTGGTATCAGCCCTAAAACCTGCTGTAAGTTTGTTATACTTAACGTTTAGAGGCGTTACCGGTTCTTTTTGGGTTTTATCGGTTTGTGTAGTTTGTGATTTTTCTTGAGCAAGCTTCAATGCTTCAGCATGCTTTTTCTTAGTTTTATGTCTGGTATAAAGTGGAACGATAATCCCTAACAATGCTAATGATACACCAAGGTTGGCAACTTGGCAAGCAGAACGCAAATCACGTGCGTGCTTTAATTCTTTTTCTATGGTCTTAAGTTGTGCATCTGTTGGTTTTGCACCATTTAATGCTTGTTGGGTTTTGCTTACAACTTCTTCTGAAGATTTAATGTTTACATCTTTAACCCAGTGCCAAGCTTTTTTAAATACATTCTCATCACCATTCAGAGGTTTTGTGTCATTAAGTAATGATACACCTGTAGATTTTTGAATAATTGTAGCTGCTCCTTTTGCTGCATAATCACCCAAGAAGTATAAGCCTGAGAATGTTGCAATATCTCTTACAGTAGCCTCTGCAAGTTCATTTTTGTCGTCTGCAGCTGCCATACGAGATGCAAATGTTGTGGTTGAAATTACTCTTGCCTGATCCATTGTCGGGAACATACCCTTAAATTCAAGCATATTCATAGTTGGACGTTTCATCATGGAAAGAAGTGAAACTCCAACCATTGAAGAAATTGATATTAATTTTTGTTTTAACAAACCTTCTTTTGCTTTTGCTGTTTCTTCGACATTATCTTTTTCTTTGCCAAAATCATCATAAATTGGCGCACCTTTTACGCCGGAAATCTTGCCTGTAATCCAACGGTTAATGTATTGCATTGAAGCAGCTAACGGAAGAATTACTGCTAAGCCTGCTAAACTCTTAGTTTTAACTAGTTTTTTACTCTTTTTAGCAAATTCTTCAATACCAATTCCTGATTTTTGGAATTCTTTAAAGTATTTAACCGAATCTTCCAACATAGAATTTACTGATGATGCGTTTACTATTTTTTCGTTGTCAGCAATTTTAATATTGTCTGCTACGTGAATTTTTTCAACAATTTTATTTGAAAGCTTTTTAATTTCTTTACGAACTGCTCTATCACTATTTGTAGAACGTGACAAATCAGCTAATTCTTTAGAATATTTTTCAATTTCTTCTGCACTTAAGGCATCTTTGAATATAATTTTATTTTTGCCTTCAAAACCTTCAAGATTACCTAAAATATTTTTCAAGGATTCTTGAACTTTATCTGAAGATTGAGCATTTTTATAATAATCAGATGCTTTATCAATCAAAGAACTATCAGCCCAACATCTCGACATATTTACGCCATTTGGCATAATTGCAGGGTTGATACATTTAGCAATTCCTAAAGTTACAAGGCTCGGAATTAAACAGTTTACAACAAGTCCGGAAGATTCTCTTCTAAAAGCTTCAAAACCTGCAAACCAGTTTGTCATAGATTCAACAACGGTTCTTGGAAGAATTGCAGACAACATATCAATAACAGTAACGTTTACCATAGGCATTCTCTCACATGCCTGAATTCCGGCCAAAGCAATAGCTCCAACACCTTTGAAGTTTGGATTTTGTTTGCTCTGTTCTTTTTGACGAACGTTATTGCTATTTATTTTGCTAGTATTGTCTACACCGATTTTGTTTATCATACACATTTACTTCTTCACAAAGGGATATTAAATCCGTGATATAAATTGATTATATCAACTTACATATATATTGAAAAGCGCCTAAAAATAAAAATTGCCATGTTTTTTGCTTTTGTAAAGGAAATGTTAAGACGAATTCTTGCGTATTTTTTTTAGGTAAAGAAAGTTTTTGAAAAAGTCCTAAAATTTTGAATATTATTAAAACTGATGTTCATAGTTTTAGAATAAAATAAGCAAAATTCTATATAAAATTTATGTAAAGATTTGTAACAATTTATAAAAGTAGGAATATTTGGCATTTTTCATATATCTATATATAAAAAAAGAAGAACAAAGTTGCTCATAAGCCGTGTTCTGTTTTTAGGCAATTATCTATCTGGTATTGGAATTACTTCCAATCTCGAGCGATTTCTCTAGGCTTGGCGGACACCTTAAAACGCCTAATTCAATCTTGCATCCGACTGGGGTTTAGCTAGCCGATACCTTCCGATATCGCTGGTGAAGCTCTTAACTCACCGTTGCACCATCGCCTGTGATTAAAAATCCATCGGCAGTATATTTCCTGTGCCACTTTCCACCGGCTCACGCCGTCCGGAGTTTCTCCGGCAGTCTGTCCTTAGATGCACGGACTTTCCTCACTTTAAAAAGCGCAATTGCCCGACAGCTTTGTTCTTCAAAAAAATTATAACATAAATTGAGCTGAAACCCTAAAACCGATTTTTTTACTTTGTCTGGTTTTAGGGTTTCAGTTTAAATATACATCTCTTTTTTGTTTTTTTTGTTATAATTTAACTATCGTATTATGATTGAATTATGCGAAAAGGAGAGTTTTAATATGGATAGACAAAGACCGCACGAACAGGATAAGATAGAACGCAGAAGTAATTTTCTTCCGGTTGAAGAAAATTTAACGGAAGAACAAGCAAAAGCCGAAGCGTCAAGATGTTTAAACTGTAAAAATCCAAGATGTGTAAAAGGATGTCCTGTAAATATCCATATTCCTGATTTTATAAAAGCTGTTAAAGAAGATAGACTTGATGATGCAGGTGAAATCATAAGACAAACAAGTATGCTTCCTTCAGTTTGCGGAAGAGTTTGTCCTCAAGAAAGACAATGCGAAGGTAGTTGCGTTTTAGGGATTAAGGGAGATGCGGTAGCTATAGGTGCATTAGAACGATATGTTGGTGATAATACTTCAGCAAAAACTCCTGAAATTGTTTCATCTGGTAAAAAAGTTGCAATAATTGGCTCAGGTTGTGCAGGTATGACAGCAGCTTGTGATTTGAGAAAAGCAGGACATGATGTAACAATCTTTGAAGCATTGCACAAATTCGGCGGTGTTTTAAGATATGGTATTCCGCCATTTAGACTTCCTAGAACAGTTCTTGACAGAGAAATCGAATCTCTTAAAAATATGGGAGTTAAATTTGTAAAAGATGTAGTTGTAGGTAAATCAATCACTCTAAAACAACTTCAAGAAGACGGATTTGATGCAATATTTATTTGTTCCGGTGCTGGCTTACCTAAGATGATGCATATCAAAGGCGAAAACTTGAATGGTGTATTTTCTGCAAACGAATTCTTAACTCGTGTAAATTTAATGCACGCAAACGAAGAAAATTCTGCTACTCCGCTTAGAGTTGGCAAATCAGTTGCCGTAATCGGCGGTGGAAACGTTGCAATGGATGCAGCAAGAACAGCTGTCAGAGTCGGTTTTGAAAAAGTTTATATTGTATATAGAAGAACTGAAACAGAACTTCCTGCGCGTTTGGAAGAAATCAGACACGCAAAAGAAGAAGGCGTTATATTCCAATTCTTGCATGCACCATCTGAAATTCTTGAAAAAGATGGTTATGTGGCAGGCATGAGATTTGAAATTATGGAGCTTGGTGAACCTGATGAATCAGGTAGACGAAAACCTGTTGGTACAGGCAGATTTACAGACTTAGATGTCGATACAGTTATTGTAGCTCTTGGAACCGGGCCAAATCCTATCATTCAAAAATCTGCTCACTTGGATGGTTTAGACTTTGCGCTTGATAAAAGAGGTTATTTTACCGTTGATGCTGAAACGAGGGAAACTTCGATTCCTGCAATCTTTGCAGGTGGAGATGTTGCGCCTGTTGGAGAATCTAATGCTATTAATGCAATGGGTGCAGGAAAGAAAGCCGCAAAAGCTATAAATGAATATCTTGCGAATAAATAATTTACAAGATAATTGTTTTATGGTATAGTTTTGATGTTATATAATGCTGATATTGTGATTAAACATAAATAATCACGAAATTAAGAGGGCTTTTTAATGCTTATAGAAAAATATTTGGAAGTTGTAGTTAAGCAAAGAGGATCAGACTTGCATATTTCAGCCGGTCTGCCGCCTGTTGTTCGTATTGACGGTAACTTACAAAGAATGGATGTTCCAGCTTTGAAACCGGAAGAAGTTGAGTTGCTTTTATTTCCTATGTTAAATAAGGAACAAAGACGTAAACTTGAACAAGACTGGGAATTGGACTTTTCATACGGCATCCAAGGTTTAAGCCGTTTCAGGGTAAATATTTATAAAGATAGAGGAAATTATGCGGCTGCATTCCGTGTAATTGCATCAAAAGTTCCTTCATTTAAAGAATTAGGTTTGTCTGATACAGTTAGAAAAATAGCAGAAAAACCTCGTGGTTTGGTTCTTGTAACTGGTCCTACAGGTTCAGGTAAATCAACAACCTTGGCTGCAATGATTAATTATATCAACGAAACTCGTTCTGAACACATCTTGACGATTGAAGACCCTATTGAGTTTATTCATCCGTCAAAACGTTCTGTAATTCACCAAAGAGAATTGGGTCAAGATACCAGAAGTTTTGCTAATGCCCTTAAATCAGCACTTCGTGAAGACCCTGACATTATTCTTGTAGGTGAGATGCGTGACTTGGATACAATTCGATTAGCATTGACAGCTGCTGAAACAGGTCACTTAGTATTTGGTACTTTGCACACTTCATCAGCTTCGCAAACAATCGACCGTATCATTGACGTATTCCCTGAAGGTCAACAACAACAGGTTCGTGTACAGCTTTCTAACTCACTTGTTGCTGTATTTTCACAAACTTTGTTGCCGCTTCTTCAACCTGATGGTACAAAACAAGGTCGTGTAATGGCACAAGAAGTTATGTTGGTAATTCCTGCGATTGCAAACTTGATTAGAGAAGCAAAAGCTGCGCAGATTTATTCTACTATGCAAACAAACTCAGGTTTTGGTATGCAAACTCTTGAAATGTCACTTCGTGACTTGTATATGAGAAAGAAAATCACTCTAGAAGATGCTCTTGCTCGTTCTAGCCGTCCGGAAGAATTCAAGAGAGGATTGCAAAATTCATAGAACGTTAAATAAAAAAATAATATAAAAAAAGAAGGTTATTTAATAACCTTCTTTTTTTGGTTTAATTAGTTGGTTTTACTACACTGCAAATCTAAAGTGAACAATATCACCGTCTTGCATTACATAATCTTTGCCTTCAAGTCTTGTAACACCTTTGTCTTTGCAAGCTGTGTATGAGCCATTGTCTACAAAATCTTGATATCCTGTAACTTCAGCTCTGATGAAGCCTTTTTCAAAGTCTGTGTGAATTACACCTGCTGCTTGAGGAGCTTTTGTTCCGCGTGTAATTGTCCAAGCGTGAACTTCTTTTTCGCCTGCCGTAATAAATGTAATCAAGTTTAAAAGTGCGTAAACGGATTTAATCATTTTATTGATACCGCTATCAGAAATTCCAAGTTCTTCCAAGTATTCTTTTGCGCCTTCTTCACCTAGCTCAACAAGTTCTTCTTCTATTCTAGCGCAGATAATAACGGTTTCGGCACCGTGAGTTTTTGCGTATTCTTCAACACGTTTTGTATAATCGTTACCATCTTTTAAATCAAATTCAGAAACGTTTGCGCAGTAGATAACAGGCTTAACTGACATTAAATTAAGTGGTTTTATTACGTTAATTTCTTCTTCAGTGAAGTGGTCTTTAAGATTAATAAATTTACCATCTTGTAATAATTCGTTAAGTTTTTTAAGTGCGCCATCTTCTAATACAGCTTCTTTGTCGCCACCTTTTGCTTGTTTAGAAATTCTTTGTAAACGTCTTTCTACTGAAGCTAAGTCGGCTAGAGCAAGTTCTGTGTTGATGGTTTCAATGTCAGAAATCGGGTCAACCTTGCCTTCAACGTGAATGGTGTTTTCGTCATCAAAGCATCTTACAACTTGGATGATTGCATCAACTTCTCTGATGTTGTGCAAGAATTGGTTTCCTAAACCTTCACCTTTGCTCGCGCCTTTAACAAGTCCTGCAATATCAACGAATTCAATAACTGTTGGAATAATTTCTTTTGCTTTGCATAAATCTGATAAAATTTGTAATCTTTCATCCGGCACAACAACAACACCAACGTTTGGCTCAATTGTGCAGAATGGATAATTTGCGCTCTGTGCGTTTTTTGTGGCAGTAAGCGCGTTAAACAATGTTGATTTACCAACATTTGGAAGTCCTACAATTCCGGCTCTTAACATTTCATAATCCTTTCAATTTAGTGTTTGTAAATATTTTATCATAAATAAGTCAAGGTTGTAGTTATTTTATTAACAGTCAATATATTAATTGAGAAGAAAAAGTAAGAGAACTATTTTGAAATAAAAAGTTTTTTTAATGTTCTTTTCTTTCTCTTTTGTTGCGAATAAAAAGAGAAAGAAAAGAACGAAAAGAAAGAGAAAACACGCTACCGCTCCCTACGCTCTTACGAGCGTGGTTCAAATGGATGTAGCAAGCAGAGCTTGCACTCTTACGCTCACTATCGGTGCTACGCACGTAAGTATTTTGTCGGCAAGCATAAGTAAAATACAAAATTTTATTTTCTCTATAAAAGCTTGCCCAAAGTCACATTCCAAGTTCGCACGCACGTTCGCGGCGCGAATGTTATTCATTTGATAAAATTATCATTGACAGTAGTGCGTAATGACCGGGCATTATACTTTCAAGCGTGCAGTCATTGCGAAGGCGATTAGCCTGAAGCAATCCAGCTTTTTATTAGCGTAAATTCATAAGAATCGCCTTACGGCTTGAACCCTCACCCGAATTTCTAAGTTTTGAGTTAAAAAACTCTCAACTTGAAATTCTACCCTCTCCCACGGAGAGGGATTTTTAAGCTGTTTTGCAAATCCATGGAGAATTTTCTAAGTTGGATAGTCGGTTGGGCATACCTGCCCAACAAAACCTTTATCTATTCCGTACTCGTTTGTTTTTATTTTGTAAAGCTACAATTAAATCTTTTACAAATCATGAAAAAGCTTTAATAGTGGCGTGTTTTTCATGATTTTGAATTTTAGCTATAATAACCAAATTATATAAAAACATTCAGTAATATTTTGTTACAAAGTCGCTAAAATATAATAAAATTGCTTGCATTGAGATTTTTAGCAAATATTATTAAATAAGATGCCATATTGTGGCATTATATTGACAGCCGAAAATAGAGGAAAATAATGGCAAAAGACGTTATAGAAATAGAAGGTACGATTCTTGAATCCATGCCAAATGCTATGTTTAGAGTAAAACTCGAAAACGACCATGAAATTTTGGCACACATCTCAGGTAAAATCAGAAAAAACTTTATCAGAATTTTACCGGGTGATAGAGTAAAGGTTGAGATGACGCCTTATGACTTAAGCAAAGGTAGAATTACTTTTAGACTTAAATAACAAGAAATTAATTGAAGTAACACAAAAAATAAAGGAAAGAACAATGAAAACAAGATCATCAGTAAAACCTATGTGCGACAAATGCAAGGTTATCAAAAGAAAAGGCAGAGTTGCTGTAATTTGTGAAAACCCTAAGCACAAACAAAGACAAGGTTAGGTTTTGTGTAGAGTGACGGCGAGCGTGAGTGAGTCTAACTCGAAGAATTGCGGAGCTGAGTGAATGAAAATTTTGTGTAAGCAAAATATAATGAACGATGGCGGAGCATAAAGCAATAACCTAATTATGAACTAAAATAAAAAGTTAAGTACAAAAACATAAAGGAAACAAAACATGGCAAGATTAGTTGGGGTAGACTTACCTCGTAACAAAAGACTAGAAATCGCTTTAACCTATATCTATGGTATAGGACCTGCAAGAAGCAAAAAAATTCTTGAAAAAACTGGTATTTCACCTGATTTAAGAACAGATGATTTAACAGAAGATGATATCAGAGAATTGCGTAACGCTTTATCTGAATTCAATATTGAAGGTGACTTGAGACGTGAAGTTACAATGAACATCAAACGTCTTCAAGAAATCAACTCTTTCAGAGGAATGAGACACAAAAGAGGTCTTCCTTGCAGAGGTCAAAGAACAAAAACTAACGCTAGAACTAGACGTGGTAAAAAGACTGGACCTATCGCAGGTAAGAAAAAATAGGATTTTATAAGGACTAAAACGAGCGTAAGCGAGTGGATGTCGATAAAAGTAAAATTTTAATTAAAACAAATTAAAAAATAATAGAAACATAAAGGAATACAAAAATGGCAAGACCAAAAACTACAAAGAAAAAAGAAAAGAAAAATGTATTGCAAGGGGTTGTACATATTCAATCTACTTTCAACAATACAATTGTAACTTCTACTGATACTCAAGGTAATGCTATTGCTTGGGCAACAGCTGGTGCTACAGGTTTCAAGGGTGCTAGAAAAGGTACTCCATTTGCAGCTCAATCAGCAGCAGAATTGGTTGCTAAAAAGTCAATTGACCAAGGTATGAAGAAAGTTGAAGTTCATATCAAAGGACCTGGTTCAGGTCGTGAAACAGCTATCAGAGCTATCCAAGCAGCTGGTTTGGAAATCACTTTGATTAAGGACGTAACACCAATTCCTCACAACGGATGTCGTCCACCTAAAAAGAGACGTGTATAATTCGTTCTCTTAGAAGATGAAATGGTGAGAAAAAGTTTTATAATTTACTTATCGCTTTTCAAACCATTTAATTCTTCAATATAGTTATAACAGTCGGGGCTTGAGCTTCGCCAAAAGCACAAACCATAGATGCCCGACACAAGAAAAGGAGAAAAATAATGGCAAGATA
>CAKVGW010000017.1 GCA_934747325.1 uncultured Candidatus Melainabacteria bacterium
ATTCAGACCAGTAACGTGATAAGTTTAGAATCAAATCTTGAAAATTTAGCGCCATTTTTAATTCCTTCTATTGTAAATTTTACACTCAATTATACACATAAAGTAAAGAAATTGAAAGAGAAAGTAAAAGTTTTGTTAATTTTTGTAATAATTTATAAAAACGGTGCGCTCTTTAGAGCGCACCGTGAAATTTATTAATATTTAATTTTTAATTAAACATTACCATAATAAGTATCGATGTAGATTTGTTTGATATCAGACATCAATGGGTAAGCTGAGTTAGCACCTGTACATTGGTCATCGAATGCCAATTCAACAAGTTCATCCAAATTATTTTTTTAACGTATAATGTGTATTTCTGCCATCACCGATTTTTTTAAGGATTTTTTTATTAATCAAATCTTTAATATCATTACTCGCAGTATCTTGTGAACAATTACACATTTTAGCCCACTTAGTAGAAGTTAAATTCCCTTCAAAATTGTTCATAAATCTGTTTAAAACTTTTTTTTGTCTTTCATTAAAGATAGTTTCAGAGTGTTTGTGCCAAAATTCTGCTCTTTGTATAACGTTAGCCAATATTTCATCGCTCGAAGAAATTGCTTGCAATAGATTTTCTAAAAACCAAACAAGCCAATCAGTAATATCCATCGAACCTTTTTGCGTTTTTTCTAAAATATTATAATAACTTTTTCTGTTTTTTTGAATTTGTGATGACATAGAATAGAATCTAAATTTATTTTCATCACTTTTGGCTAATAACATATCTGTTAACGCTCTTGTTATACGCCCATTACCATCATCAAATGGGTGGATAATAACAAACCATAGGTGAACGATTCCGGCTTTTATAATATCATCGGTATTGTCATTATTTATATAATACAATAATTCGTTCATTTCAGACTCAACGAGATTTGCTTCAGGTGCTTTATAATGAATCTTTTCTTTGCCAAGATAACCTGAAACAACTTTCATCTCCTCTTTCCTGTAATCGCCAACATTAATTTTGTAAATGCCGCTATAACCGGTTGGAAAAAGTGCTGCATGCCAACCAACAAGCCTTTTTTTTGTCATTGTTTCTGTAAAATTTTGCGTGGCATCTAACATCATTTCAACAACACCATCTATATGTCTTGATGAATTAATTTCTCCACCAATATCAATCCCCAATCTATGTGCAACTGATGAACAAACTGAGTGCCTATCCAAAATTTCGCCTTCAATTTCAGAAGATTTAATAATATTTTCGGTTAAGACTTGCATGTAAGCATTATTTTTAACCTCAAAGCCAAGAGTATCCATTTTGCCAAGCAAATATCCTTGTGCTTTTTTAATATCAAAAAGTAATTTTTGAACTTTTTCTCCGTTCCATGTAAACTTGTGCCAGTCTGGATTTTGATAGATATACATCATGCTAAACTCCGAATATTCTACGGATATTATAACAGTTTTTCTCCGAATGCGCAATATATTTTAATGTCGTGTTCAAAGAAAAATTATAATTATGGATTGCCACGAAAATCAAAGATTTTCTCGCAATGACCGGTTGCTAGACTTCTAAACGTGCCGTCATTGCGAAGGCGATTAGTCTGAAGCAATCCAGCCTTTTTTTAACTATTTTTTTTAGTTTGTAGTACGAGGTCGTGTTCAACATTTTTCATTGAACACGACTCACCAAATACGTTTTGTAACGAAATATTACAAATATTAAGCAACTCTAAAAATTGTTACAATCGGCGCAAACGTAGTAGTAGTACTAGTAGTAGTACTAGTCGTAGTACTAGTTCCGCGCTAACTTCAAGCAATTATGAAAAAGTAAAATTCTTTATTTAAGTATCAAGGGATTTCACACGAGAAAGAAAAGGAGATTTTAGAATGAGTATTAAGAAAACAACATTGCAACACAGAAAATTGGTTGTCAAAGCAGGAATGACAGCTGAGGATGTTAAAAATTCAAAAGATGCTACAGCTTTACAAAAAAAGTATGCGAATGTATTTGATTCAGATGGTCAAAAAGGTTTCAGCCAAAGAGAAGCTGATGTATTTAATGCAACTATAATTAGTGACCATGGTAAACAAGGAGTATCATTATGGACACGATATCAAGATGGTAGTAAAAAAGAAACAAAATATGTTGGTGATGTCGATAGTTTTAAATTTACGCCTAAAGGTGATGTAAAACCTTATGTTGTAAAAAAAGGCTCTAAGCAACAACCTACAAGACCGCAACAACTTACAAGACCGCTACCACCATTAACAGAAGTGGTTTATGGTGACACTTTAACATATTATTCAAAACAAGATAGTATTGAATTTCATAAAAAAGATAATGCAGGCTGGGCTAAATACAAAAATGCTGATAATGCAGGCTGGACTAAATACAAAAATGCTGATAATGCAGGCTGGGCTAAATACAAAAATGCTAAAACAGATAAAGAAAGAAGCAAAGCTGGTGAAGAATGGTATGCAATGAGAGCAAAAGCTGCTGAAGAATATGAGGCAATGAGAGCAAAAGCTGGTGAAGAATGGTATGCAATGATGGACTCTGCTAAAAGACAGCATTGTAGTCAAGTTAGAGAAGGTAAATAAATATAAAGATTCTTTTCTGTTGAACTAGGACACTCTCTTTACAATTTCAAAAAATTTTAGTTGTAGTTGTAGTTCGTGTTGGACAATTGACATCCAACACGACAAATATATAAAGTATAAAAACGGTGCGCTCTTTAGAGCGCACCGTTTAAGTTATTAATATTTAATATTTAATTAAACATTACCATAGTAACCGTCGATGTAGATTTGTTTGATATCAGACATCAATGGGTAAGCTGGGTTAGCACCTGTACATTGGTCATCGAATGCCAATTCAACAAGTTCGTCCAAGTTATCCATGAATGTTTTTTCATCAACACCGAAGTCTTTAATTGACTTAGGAAGGTCAATCTTATCCATCAATTCATCAACTGCCTTGATTAACAATTCAACCTTTTCATCATCATTCTTACCGCCCAAGCCTAATTCATCAGCGATTTGACCATATTTAGCCTTAGCGTTAGGGAATTTGTATTGAGGGAAGATTGCTTGTTTGTGTGGAGCATCAGAAGCATTGTATTTGATGATTTGTCTGAATAACAATGCGTTAGCTACACCGTGTGGAACGTGGTACATAGCACCAAGTTTGTGAGCCATAGAGTGGCACAATCCTAAGAAAGAGTTAGCGAATGCCATACCTGCGATTGTAGCAGCGTAGTGCATTTTTTCTCTAGCGATAGGATCGTTAGCACCTTCCTTGTAAGAACGTTCTAAGTATCTGAATACTAACTTAGATGCTTCTAAAGCGTTTGAGTTAGTAAAGTTAGTTGCCATACAAGATACGTAAGCTTCAAATGCGTGAACTAAAGCATCGATACCAGACGCAGCAGTCAAGCCTTTTGGCATACCATCAACAAAGTTAGGGTCAACGATTGCCATATTTGGTGTTAAAGCGTAATCAGCAATAGCATATTTTACGTGAGTTTCATCATCAGTAATGATAGCGAATGGAGTTACTTCTGAACCAGTACCTGATGTTGTAGGAATAGCAACCATAGTAGCTTTCTTGCCTAATTCAGGGATTCTGCAAATTCTCTTTCTGATATCCATAAATCTCATAGCGATATCTTCGAAGTTTGTATCAGGTTGTTCGTACAATAACCACATAATTTTAGCTGCGTCCATTGGAGAACCGCCACCTAATGAAATAATTACATCAGGTTCGAATGGTTTCATAATAGCCATAGCCTGGTCAATTGTTGACAATGTTGGATCCGGTTTAACATCAAAGAATACTTCGTGTTCAATACCGATTTCGTCAAGAACGTTAGTAATGGCATTAACAGCACCTGAGTTGAATAAGAATCTATCAGTTACGATGAATGCACGTTTTTTACCTTCTAATTCACGAAGAGCTAAGTCAGTAGCGCCTCTCTTGAAGTAAACTTTAGAAGGAACTTTGAACCATAACATATTTTCTCTCCTTTCAGCAACGGTTTTGTAGTTCAATAAGTTTTCTACGCCTACGTTACCTGAAACAGCGTTTCCGCCCCAAGAACCGCAGCCTAGAGTTAGTGATGGTTCAAGTCTGAAGTTGAACAAGTCACCAATACCACCTTGAGATGATGGAGAGTTGATTAGAACTCTACAAGTTGGCATTTTTTCGCCAAACATGTTGATTCTATCTTTTTTACGTTCGTCTGTGTAAAGAACTGAAGTGTGACCTGCACCACCTTTGCTTACTAAGTGATAAGCTTTTTCAGTAGCATCTTCAAAATCACTAGCTCTGTAAAGAGTTAGAACTGGTGATAATTTTTCTCTTGAGAATGGATCTTCCCAGTCAACTTCAGGTCTTTCAACCAACAAGATTTTAGCATCTTCAGGAACTTCGTTGCCAAAACCTGCTAATTCAGCGATTCTGTGAGGTTTTTGACCAACTACGTCAGGGTGAGCAGTACCTCTCTTTGGATCGATAAGAGGAAGGTCGATTAATTTTTGTTGTTGACCTTCGTTAACAAGGTAAGCACCTCTGTATACGAATTCTTTCTTAACTTCTTCATAAATACTATCAACAACTACTACTGATTGTTCAGAAGCACAAATCATACCGTTGTCGAAAGATTTTGACATAAGGATTGAAGAAACAGCCATTTTGATATCAGCAGTTTCATCAATAACAGCAGGAGTGTTACCAGGACCAACACCTAAAGCAGGGTTGCCTGATGAGTATGCAGCTTTAACCATGCCAGGACCACCTGTAGCCAAGATACAATCGATGTTAGGGTGTTTCATCAATGCGCTTGAAAGTTCAATTGATGGAACATCAATCCAACCGATAATATCTTCTGGAGCACCAGCTTTAACAGCAGCGTCTAAAACGATTTTAGCAGCTGCGATTGTAGATTTTTTAGCTCTTGGGTGTGGTGAGAAGATGATACCGTTTCTAGTCTTTAATGAAATTAAAGATTTGAAAATAGCAGTTGAAGTTGGGTTTGTAGTAGGAACGATACCTGCTAAAACGCCTAAAGGTTCTGCAACTACTTTTGTACCATTGATTTTGTCTTCTTTAATAATACCGCAAGTTTTAGCGTGTTTATGTTTGTTATAAATATATTCAGAAGCAAAGTGGTTTTTGATAATCTTATCTTCTAAAATACCCATGCCAGTTTCTTCAACAGCCATTCTTGCAAGAGGGATACGAGCCTTATCTGCTGCAGTAGCTGCTGCTTTGAATATAGCGTCAACTTTTTCTTGTGAGAAAGTTGCGAAAATTCTTTGAGCTTTGTGAACTCTAGAAATTAAGCCTTCTAATTGTTCAAGTGTTTCAACAACATTTGAAGATGCTTCTAGGCTTTTTTCCAAAGATTCAACGTTCTTTTTAGTCTTAGTTGTCATTTTGAATCTCCTTTTTTTAGTACGGCTATAACAATATTGCAACACAAATTAAAATTATTGTCAACGCAAGTCAACATGAGGATTTAGGGGATATATAGTATATAAATTAAGCTAAAATCCGCACAAGAAAAAGCATTTAGCGAGTGTAAAACTTACACTCGCTAAAAAAGCTTTATAAATTCTTTATATTCTTTTTTTATTTTATTAAAACAATTAGATTCCAAAAGCAGTTTTAAATCTGTTTACATCAAAATCAATAGCGCCTGTTCCTTGAGAAGTTTGAGTTTCAGAGCCTTCTTGATTTTGAGAACCATTCATTTGATTCCAAATATTTGTGCTTTCGCCTTGACCTTCATATTCAGCAATTGCAGAAGTTAAATCAGCATTAGCGTCTGCAACTTGTGACCAAGAACCTGTTGCTGTAATGATTGAATCCAATTTTGTTTGATAGTTGCCAACTAAACTAACTGCGTTATCACTTTCGCTTTGTACATTGCCAACTAAGCCTGTTATACCTTGAATGTTAGAACCCATTTTGCCGATTGCTTGAGTTAGTGAAGCCAATGTTTTAGCAGAACCGCCAATTCTTGTTGCACCTGCAGCTGTTTGGTCTGCACCAATCTGTATTAATTTAGAACTTGCAGTTTGACCAAATACAGGAACCCAGCTTGTTGCACTTCCGCTTGTTGTTGCAGTAGCACCAACAACTTCGTTAGCTACGCCTGTTGTGCCTGTTGCAGTATTGGTTACCATTTGTTGAGCTGCATTTTGAACAAAACCTTTTAAATCATTTGTGCCGTTAGAAATTGTTGTAGCGGCGTCTATTACCAAATTTGCCAATTCATTTGTTGAATTTTCAATGATTGCATTTTGTTCTTGAATTTTTGTTTGAGCTTTTTCACTTAAGAATGACATTTGGTCTGTCAATCCTTGGATAGTTTTAGAAGCTTTATTGATATTTTTTAAGGCTTCTTGTTTTGCATCAGTATTGGAAACTCCATTGTTAATGATTCGTAAGTTTTCTTCTATAATCTCAGCTTGTTTCAATACAGCTTTTTGAGCTTCTTCTATATCATTTTGATTTCCGCCGATTTCTTCAATTTGAGCAATAGCTTTTTGAATATCGGCAGTACCTGATTTAATGTTGCCAACGATTTCATCAACTTTAGATTTTACTTCTTCAGCTGTTTTATCGGCATTTTGATTTACTTGGTTAGCTTTGTTATCGTTGTTGCTAACTTCTTTCGTAGCTTTAGAGTTTTCATTTGTACCCAAGCTCATTATCATGCTCATCAATTTTTGAACCATGTTTGTGATTGCTTGAGCTTTTTGTTGGTCATTACCTTCAACAGCAGATTGTCCATCTTGAACCAATCCCCAAACGCTGTTTAAATAATCATTTCCGGAAGCAGAAAAAGCACCATTAACACCAAGTGATGACAATTGGCTCTTTGCGCTATTTAATATTGATTGAAAATCTGTATTAAATCCTGTACTCATCTTACTTACTGCTTCCTATTAATACCATCTTATATATATAAAGTATGTAAAAAATAATGAATTTCAGGTCTTTAGATTATTGTAACAAAACTTAACAAAGTCTAAGCTTTTTGTTATATAATATTTAAAAAAGGAGAAAATTATGTTAACAGGACCGTTTTTAGATAGAAATTGGATGGGGGAAAATAAAAATTATAATGAAGCAAATATAGTAATGCTAGGTTTACCATTTGACGGGACTGTTTCATATCGCCCCGGTTCAAGATTTGCACCGGAGCAAATTAGGCTTGCCAGCTGGGGGTTAGAAGAGTATTCTCCTTATTTTGATAAACATTTAGAAGATTGCAATTTTCATGATGCAGGAGATTTAGAATTTCCACTGGGAAATACTGAAAAATCTTTAGATTTAATAGAAAAAAATGTAAAAGAAATATATTCTGATGGAAAGCGTGTCTTTGGTATTGGTGGGGAGCATTTGGTAACTTTGCCTGAAATAAAAGCTGTTTCTAAATTTTATGATAATTTAGCAATTGTTCATTTTGATGCACATACAGATTTAAGAGAAGAGTATTTAGGAGAACCTCTTTCTCATTCAGCGGTAATCAGGCATTCTGCCGATATAGTCGGTTTTGAAAACCTTAAACAAATAGGAATTCGCTCCGGCATGAAAGAAGAATTTGAGTTAATGAAAAAACACAATACTCTTATTCATGAGTATTCCGAATTAGATGTTTTCAAGGATAAAAACATCTTTGTTACGGTTGATTTAGATGTTTTGGATACTTCAATAATGCCCGGAACAGGTACGCCGGAAGTTGGCGGTTTAAATTTCAATGAGCTTGTAGGCTGGTTTAAGTATTTATCAAAATTCAATATTGTAGGTGCGGATGTTGTTGAATTGGCACCTGATTATGATGCAAGCGGAGCTTCTACAGCTGTTGCAACAAAAGTTATCAGAGAACTTTTGATGACTATGAATTAAGCCTTAGATTCATTCTAAACTTGCAATTCAGCACTTTTCTCGTGTATAATTAATAAGCACGAAAAAGATGAAGAGGTTTATATGGTTAAACTAGGAATTATTGGTTATCCTTTAGGACACTCCATTTCAGCAGTGATACAAAAGGCAGGACTTGCTAGTATTGGCTTGGACGGTTCTTATGATGTTATGGAAACTCCACCAGAGGATTTGATTAGCAGAATTAAGTATATTAAGTCAAACGGTTATGATGGTTTTAATGTAACAATTCCTCTAAAAGTTCCGATGTCGTTATTTTTAGACGATATTGATGATTATGCAAATATTGCTGGCTGTGTAAATACGGTTAAGGTTGGAGAAAACAAGTCTTTCTTCGGATTTAATACCGATATTTACGGATTTAAAAGGGCTATACCGGAAGAAATTAATCTTGAAGATAAAACCGCTAGCATTTTGGGAACTGGCGGAGCTTCCAGAGCAGCAGTTGTCGGGCTTGCAGAACGTGGAATTGCAAATATAGATTTTTATACGAGAAATATAATTAATTCAAGACAAACACTTGAATATGTTCGTGCAAAATTCCCTGAAATCAATTTTAATGTTTACCAAATCCAAAACATAAGGAGTTTGGCAGAGTCTGCTATTGTGGTTAATGCGACCCCAATCGGTATGAAAGGATTTATGGCTGATCAAATGCCATTAGAACGTTCTGATTTGGATAAATTAAACCCTCAAACTGTAGTTTATGATATTGTATACAATCCTGTTAAAACAGTTTTAATACAAGAAGCTCAAAAACGTGGTCTTAAAACTATCGGCGGATTAGATATGTTGATTTATCAAGCGGAACGTGCAATTCAGATTTGGACTGGTAAAAATCCGGATACAAAATTAATGAAGATTGCAGCGTTGGAAGCTTTGCAATAGGTGAGATTAAAAAATGTTTATATTAGAAAAACCTTATGTTTCTGAATATTTAATAGATACAATCGTAAAAAACGATTGGACAATTCTTGATAATACAACCATTGAAGAAGTTGATATTGAAGCTGATGATTTGCATTTGATAACTACAGAAAAAGCTAAAAAATATTATTTATCTCAAGAGTATCCTTTTATTTACGGGAATTCTGAAAAATCTGCTTCTTGGGTTCTAGAACATTTGCCTGATTCAAAATTGGCAAATTATATTAATAATTTAAGAAATAAGGGACATTTTCGAGAACTGCTAAAGGAAATGTATCCTGATTTTTATTTCAAAGTTTACGATGCAGCAGATTTAAAAGATATAGAAATAACTGAATTAAGATTTCCTTTTGTAATTAAGCCAATTTGTGGCTATTTAGGTAATTGTGTTCATGTTGTGAACAATGAAAAAGAATGGAAAGAAACAGTTGATACAATCATAAAAGAAGTCAAGGAAAGTAAAAACAGTTCTTTAAAAGATATGCTTGATACATCTTCATTTATAATTGAAGATTATATAGAAGGTGAAGAATTTGCAATTGATGCGTATTTCGATAGAAATGGCGAACCTGTAATCTTAAATATTTATCAGCATCCTTATCTTAATTCTAAAGATTTGAGAAATACTATTTATTTGATGTCAACAGGTATTATGATTAGGTACATGGCAAAATTTGGGCTGTTGCTTAGAGAATTAGGTAGTTTAGCTGATATAAAAAATGTGCCGATTCACATGGAACTTAGAGTTACAAAAGATGATAAATTTATTCCAATTGAAATTTGCCCGTTACGTTTTGCCGCATGGTGTGCATCAGATGTTGCCAAATATGCTTGGGGTATAAATGTTTATGAAATGTATTACAAACAAGAACATCCGGATTGGAATTCTATATTGAATGAAGCCGGAAAGGGTGTTTTTTACTTTTCTACTGTTGATGTGCCTAAGGGTATGGCAAAAAATAAGATTGAAGGTTTTCAGTACGATAGATATTTGCAAAATTTTTCTAATGTTTTGGAAGTTCGTCGAATTGACCCGACTTGTAATCCTTTTGCACTAATGGTATTTGGTCAAACTTATAATAAAGCTGAAGTTTTAAAAATATTATCGTTGAAGGTAAATAGTTATTTTATAACGAAATAAAAAAGTAAGTTGTCTTAATTATGGACGACATTCGGTCATTCCCTCTCTTGGGACACTACTGTCCATAATAATTTTCATCAAAAGAACGACAATCGCGCCGCGAGCGTGCGTGCAAACATGGAATGTGACTTTGAGGCAAGCTTGTATAGAGAAAATAAAATTTTGTATTTTACTTATGCTTGCCGACAAAATATTTACGTGCGTAGCACCGATAGCGAGCGTGAGAGTGCAAGCTCTGCTTGCTACATCCATTTGAACCACGCTCGTAAGAGCGTAGGAAGCGGTAGCGTGTTTTCTCTTTCTTTTCGTTCTTTTCTTTCTCTTTTTATCGCAAAAAAAGAGAAAGAAAAGGACATTTAAAAAACTTTTTATTTTAAAATAATTCTTACTTTTTCTTCTTTGAAAAAGCAAGAAGAAAAAGTAAGCAAAAAGAAGAAACTTTCATTGTTTTCTACGCTCTTACGAGCGTTGAACAAAATGGATGTAGCGGGTGAACCCGCACTTTCACGCTCGCTAAAAAACGCTCGCGGCGCGAATGGCGTTCATTTTAAGTTTTGACTCAATGTTTACAACATAGCTATATTGATTTTATTCTATTTTAGAGAGTTTTCTAAAAATTATCTTGGACAGTAGTGCCAAGGGAGAGGGGATTTTCGGTAGGTCGTAAGCCCGTAAGAGCTAAAAACAAGGGAATGACTTGAAAAATCCGTGAAAATTTGTAGTTATTGGAATGTTATGCTCACCCGAATAATCCAAGACATGGCTAGGATGAGGTGAAAAGCTTTTTGTTAATGGAAATAAAAAAAAAGAGGATTTCAAATCCTCTTTTTATGTGTTAATTTCTTTACTGAAAGTTTTCAATATTATGAACTCTCAAGGCGAAATAAGGTTTTTCTTTTCCTTTTTCTTTTAAGAATAATACAAACGTATCATTAAAATTAAAGAATCTTGGTTCAAACTGAGGCTCTAAAGACATTTTCATAATTGTCATAGCAGCTTCACTTTTTAATTTTACACCGGTATTATCCATTTCAAACTTAACTGTTTCCATCGCTTGGTCAATCATTAAGTTTGTACCTTTGATTCTTTTTCCGCAAATTTCGTCAAATGATTTTTCCTCAAAGAATTTTAAATTAGGAACTTTTAATTCGTCTGCGTTTCTAAAAATTTTATCTCCTTTATACGCATTTTGTTTTTTAAGCATATCAGAATAAATATAATTAAAAGTTTTTGTATTAGGTGTTTTATACAAGTAAACTTCATCTTTTCCAACAGTATCCAAAACAACTGCAAAATCAGAAGGAGTGTTGTAAAAAAGAACTTTTACATTTTTATCTAAACCTTCATCAGATTTGCTGTTTATACCAAAAAATTCTGTGTTTTTTCCTCTAAAATCAGATTGTCCAAGCTTGTCAAAAGCAGACAAAAATTGGAAATCTTTCTTTAACATTGCATAAACAATGAATCTATCTTTAGAAGGTGTTAAATCCAACTTCTCTAACAAATCGCTTGATTCTTGAAATCTCTTTTTAATAGCTTTTACGATTGTTTTCTTTGTGTTTTTTTGAATTTTACCAACATAACGATAGTAACAGTTTTCGCTAAGTTCATTTACGGTAAAATCCTGTTTGTTAAGTTCATTAACGATTTCAGGAGTACCTTCCGGAAACTTAACTATTGAATGTGCGATTTTATCCATAAAGTCATTCCAAACGATTTGGAATGTTCCAACCCACACTCTATCTTGTACGTTTGTTTTACTCTGCATTGTAGGTAAAACTTCAATGTTTGCGGCATTCGCCTGTTGTCCGAACAACAATAATGTTGTTAATAAAGTAATAATTAATTTTTTCATAGCAAAGATATTTTAGCAAGAAAAAATTAATTGTACAACCAAATTATTTAATATCAACTACGCTTACGCCGTCGCCGCCTTCAGTATCTTCGCCGACTCTGAATTTAGCAACATAAGGTGAAGTTGAAAGAAAATCTCTTACTGCGCTTTTTAGTGCGCCCGTTCCATGTCCGTGAATAATATAAACCGGAGAAAGATTTGCCAAGCTTGCTTTATCCAAGTAAACTTCCAAATTATCCAAAGCTTCTTCAACTCTTTCACCACGTAAATCCAATTCATTAGATACATCCAAACGCCTTACGGAGAATGTAGTATCTTTCTTTAGTGCGCCCAACGGTAAATGAACTTTTTTTGCTAATTGAGGATTATAAACTGCAAGTTTATTTTTCTTAACCTTGGTTTTAATCATTCCCATTTGAATATACAAAGCGTCGTTTTTATCAGGCAAAGAAAGTACTGTAACTTGTTGATTTAAGTCCTTAATCATCACCTTGTCATTAACTTGAACCTTTGTCCAATCAAGTTCTAAATACTGTTCTTTTTCTTCTAATTCGTGCATTCCCGAACGGAAACTTTGTTCAATCAGCGCCAAACGCTCATAAGAACGACGCGCAATTTTTTCGGATTTTTCACGTCTTAATTCTGTTAAAATTTCTTTGATTTCAGCCTTAGCATCATCAAGCTGACCTTCAAATTTATCTTTAATAATTTTCAAAGACTTTTTCTTTTCTTTTTTATGCACAGAAAGTTCTTTTTCATAATGTTTTTTTAATTCGTCAGCTTCTGCATTTTTTGATTCAGCTTCCTTAAGATTTGTATCTAACCTTTGCTGAGTATCTTGAAGTCTTTCTACAACAAGGCTGGATGTATCACGCTGCGTAATCAAAAGTTCTTTTGCTTCCCAAACCAAATTTTCAGGCAAACCCAAATTCGAAGCAATCGAAATCGCATTGCTTAACCCAGGTATACCGATTATCAATTTATAAGTTGGTGACAAAGATTCAGTATCAAATTCAACACTCGCATTTTTAAAATACGGGTCTGTATATTCTAAAGTTTTTAATTCTCCGTAGTGAGTTGTTATAATTGATTGAGCGTGACGTTTTGCAAACTCTTTCATTATAATTTCTGCCAAAGTTGCGCCTTCCTGAGGGTCTGTACCTGCACAAAGTTCATCAATCAAAATAAATGTTTCAGAATCTGCATTTTCTAAAATATCAATTACGTTTTTCATGTGAGATGAAAAAGTTGATAAATTTTGTAAAATACTTTGTTCATCTCCTATATCAGCCAAAACTTTTTCAAACGGATAAATATGAGCTTCTGCGCAAGGCAAAAATAAACCCGACTTCATCATTAAAATAAACAAGCCGACGGTTTTCAATGCGACAGTTTTACCGCCAGTATTAGAACCTGTGATAACAACAGATTTATAAGTTTCGCCAATCTCGAAATCATTTTCAACGATTTTTTCAACGTGACCAATTAAAAGCGGATGGCGCATTAAATCAATCTTAATTTTTCTATCAACATTAACTTCAGGTTCAATTGCTTGAATCTTAACAGCATATCTTGCTTTTGCAAAATGAAAATCTATTTGAGCAAGTAAATTTTCGGTATTAATCAAGCTATTCATTTCTTTGCGAACTTCATTGCTTAATGCTGTTAATATTCTGATAATTTCTGCATAAATTTTTGATTTAATTTCTCTTATTTTATTGTTTATCGGAACAATCTGCGCAGGTTCAATATAAAATGTTTTATTAGTCGCCGAAACATCATGAACAATTCCGCCCACTTTACTTTTAGACGAAGCTTTTACCTGAAAAACAATTCTGTCATCTCTTAGAGTATAAATGTTTTCTTGTAAATGTTTTTGGAATTCAGGCGAATTCATCAACTCTTGAACGCGTTGTTTTAAGTTGCTTTCTGTATCTCTTAATGAAGCGTAAAGTCCCTTTAAATCAGGATTGGCGTTCTGTTTTACCGTATAATTATCATCAAAAGTATCAAGAATTTTATCTTCAAGTTCTTTATTTGAATACAAATCGTTTGTCAGTGCGTGCATTGTTGCATCAAACGGAAGATTTTCTTTCAAAAAATTTCTGACAATCCTTGATGTTCGCATTGTTTTTGCAATATCAACAAGTTCTTCTTCTACAAAATACTCGTTACGTTCCCTTAATATTTTGAAATTCTGAACTTTATCAATTGGAATATCACGAGCTAAATCCAAAACATCTTTAGCTTCACGAGTCAATACAATTTGAGCCTGAATGTCGTCAGATTTTACAAACGGAGTCAAATCTAAGCAAAGCTTTTTTGATTGTTCTGTTTTTGCAAACTTCGATAATTCGGCTAAAATTTTATCATACTCTAGTGATTTTTGTGATTTTTGGATAATACTCATTATAGAAGAATTATAAATTATAAAAATTTTTCTGCAAGTTTTCATAAATTATTTTTTTGCTAACAGCTATCACGTCCTTATATAAGGATTTTTTAAATAATTTTATTAACAAAAAGAGTGGGCTTGGCATTCTGCCAAGCCCACTCTTTAATTTTTTCAAATCTCAAAACTATGAAATTCTGCCTGGAACAACAACTCCACCTTTCAAATTCTTTTTGTAGAATTCTACGTGTGGTTGAAGTACGCTGTCTAGAACTTCAGGAAGTTGTTTGTTTTGCATAACTGCTTCAACAATTTCTTGGTAGCAAGTTGCAAATGCTCTTAATTGAGTTACTGCACCTGCTGCTTCTGGAGTTAAGCCAAGAGAGTTTGTTTCAACATATTCTTTAAAGAATGCGCCAGTTGATTCATAAGACTTAGTCAAAGCACCGATATAAGCTTCAGCATTTTCAGCGCAAACGCCGTTATCAACAGGAACTGTTAGCGCGAAAACTAACTTGTTTGCAGGGTTAAAGTGTGCTTCTGCAGAGTGGTGCATAGCATCAGGAACTTTTGCAATTTGTTTCAAAGTATCTTTAACAGATTCATTTTGCATTTGAGCATGCCAGTAAACTGTATTTTCAAACATTGAACCCATATATTGGTGAACAGATGCTGCAATGCCGTTAAGTTTAGCATCAGCCCAGAAAATACCTTCTTTTAATGCGTCGTTAATTTCTAAATCAGCTGATAGTGATTGAGAAGAAATTTCTTGTGCAGAACGTAACATTGATGCCATATCTTCTTTCTTCATTCCAGCAAAAGCAAGTGTGAATAAAGCGTGATCATCAAATGCTGAAAATCTTCCGCCAACATCATCATGAATGTATAAATCGCCTAACCAACCGCTTTCGATAGAACTTCTTCTAAGTTCACTTTTTTCAGCATTTTTATCTGTAACAGCGATAAAGTGTTTAGCTGCTGATTTTTTAGCTTCTTCTTCTGATTGACCTTTAGCCATATAAGCATCTTCTAACATTTTTTTAATTCTCAAGAAACCGTCTTTAGTTTCAAATGTTGAGCCTGATTTAGATGCAATTAGGTAGTTTGAGGATAAAACATCATTGCCTAATTTGTGCAAAAATCTTGCAAAACTGATAGAATCAACATCTGAATAGAAGAAGATTGAATCAGAATTGATATTCAAGCCGTTAATACCAAGCATGTGTTCTACAGTGTGTTTAGAACCGCCGATACCCATAACGCTAAGTTTTTCAACGCCTGTTTGAGCTTTCAACTTTGAAGCTAAAGAATAGATATCATCTAATCTTTTTAATTGTTCTTGTGGTAAGTTTACCCAGTTTAAGAATTTACCTTCTTTGTTTGCACGAGAAGAAAATTCGCTTACAAATTCAGATGTCTTAGATGAATATTTTGAAAAATCTACACCTGAAAAAACTGTTCTTAATGATGAATTTTTAGTTAACATATTAACTCTCCTTTTTTCGATTAATTATATAATATCATGAAGAAAAATTTAGCCAAAAATCTTTAAAAATAGATGATGTTAAACTTTACCATTCTTAACAATCCTGTTGACAGAGATTTTTAGTCATGGTATAAACTTTAATGTAATCGCAGACAGTTAGTATCCTGTTAGGATTTAAACATAAATGGCTAGCCTAGATTATCCGAAAACAAAAAGTAAATAGCATTTATTTAAAAGATTTGTATTGGATTTTGCGATTAAAAAAAGATTGCGAAATCTTTTTTAGTTTAACAGGTCGAACGGAAATTAATCCGAAAAAAATATAACAAAGGAGCAAAAAATGTCAACAAAAGCTTTCAAAAATGATAAGGTAGCTCTTATCAAAGAAAAAATTGATAAAGCGCAAGTTGCAATTGTTACCGAATACAAGGGTTTAAGCGTAGAAGAAATTACTAACCTTAGACGTGCTATCCAAAAAGATGGTGGCGACTACATGGTTACTAAAAACACTCTTGCAAAAATCGCTATCAAGGGCACTCCTTACGAAGTGTTAGCTGAAACTCTAAAAGGACCAATCGCTATTGCGTTTGGTTTTACAGATCAGGTAGCACCTGCTAAGGCTTTATCTAAATTTATCAAAGATACTAAGAAAGGTGAAATCATTGCTGCTGCAATGGACGGACAACTTATGTCTGCTGAAGAAGCAAAAGCACTTGCAAATCTTCCATCAAGAGAAGAACTTTATGCAAAAATGCTTGGCTGCATCAACTCACCTGCATCTGGTATCGCAAACTCTGTCAACGCTGTTATGTCATCTCTTGTTAGAGCCGTTGCAGCTGTTAGAGATCAAAAATCTGCTTAAGCAGAATCGGGTAATATTTACCTAAAACTTTAAAACGTACAACAACTCAAAAATAAAATAAAAGGAGAAACAAAATGAGTATTGAAGCAATTTTAGAATCAATTGAAAAATTAACTTTATTAGAAGCTGCTGAATTAGTAAAAGCTATGGAAGAAAAATTCGGCGTATCTGCTGCTGCACCTGTTGCTGTTGCTGCTGCTCCTGCTGCCGCTGCTGCACCTGCTGATGATGCTGATGCTGAAGTAAACGTAATCTTAGCTTCTGTTCCAGCTGATAAGAAAATCGCTGTTCTTAAAGAAGTTAGAGGTATCACTGGTCTTGGCTTGAAAGAAGCTAAAGATTTAGTTGATGGCGCTCCTAAAGCTGTTAAAGAAGGCGTTAAAAAAGAAGAAGCTGAAGCTATCAAGAAACAACTTGAAGCTGCTGGCGCTACTGTTGAAATCAAGTAGTTTGACATTATTTGTTAAAAAGGTCGAGTGGAAAACCACTCGACCTTTTTGTTGTTTAAAATTATTATTGAGCAAAAAGCACAATTGAATATTTAAACTTCTAAAAATTTTCTTGCACAATCAAACATTGTTGTTACAAGTCCTGAATTTGCATAAATATTCATGCCGGCAGATTCTAGCACTTGTTTCATTCTAGTCTCCCACAAAGAATAAATTTCTTCTTCGGGCATGTTCAAGGTTTTGCCTATCATTTTTAATTCTTTATAGTCTATCGGTAGTGGTAGCGCACCTCTTAATACATCAACAATATCAATACGTTTTTTTCGAGGAAAAGATTTTAAAAAAGATACAATTGAAAGTTTATTTTCTTTAATATAGTTTTTAAGCGTTTCAACAGACTCATCAATCAGAATTGGTTCTTGAGGGATTCTATACTCTGAAAACTCTTCAGGCTCAATATTCATAACTGTTGCAATACGTTCAATTGTGGTTCCTCTTGTGGAAAACGGAACCGTTTCATCAATAAGGTTGTAGACATAGGATAAAGTTACGCCTATCATTTCGGCAAAATCTCTTTTATGAAGTGCATTCTTTTTAAGAAATTTAGCGACCTTTTCAGAACTTTTTTCAGGGATTATTTGTTTCATAATTATTACCTCTCGTATTTTCTCCTTGATTTGGTTATTTATAAGATACGATATTGTAAAATTTTTCATAACCCTACTTTTGGTACGCAAGAGGATTAATTGAATAAAAGTTAAAATAATAAATGTTTTCTTTACCTTTGTTGTAAAATAGAATAAAAGGAGTAATAAATGAAAAAGGTATATATAGAAACTTTAGGTTGCCAGATGAATAAATCTGATGCAGAACGTATGTTTGGTATGCTTGAGCATTGTGGTTACACACAAACTCTTGAACCAAAAGAAGCTGACATGCTTATCATTAACACTTGTTCAATAAGGCAATTATCAGAAGATAAAGCATACAGCGCAATTGGGGTTTGGGGAAAATGGAAAAAGAAAAATCCTGATTTAAAAATAGTTTTTGCAGGTTGTGTTGCTCAACAAGCAGGCAAAGATTTGTTTAGACGCGCACCTTATGTTGATTTGGTTTTAGGTACTCAAAGACTTTATGAATTGCCAAATCTTGTAAAAAGAATTGAAGCAGGTGAAAGAATCGTTTCAACAGAAGAAAAACCTTTTGAAGAGAGTGATATTCAAATTAATCGTGTAAAAAGTATTAACGCTTGGGTTCCAATTATGGAAGGATGTAACAATTTTTGCACATACTGTATAGTACCTTATACAAGAGGCCGTGAGCGTTCAAGAAAACCTGAATTGATATTGAGTGAAATAAAAAAGGCTTTGAGTGAAGGTTTTAAAGAGATTACGCTTCTTGGTCAAAACGTGGATTCTTACGGAAAAGACCTTGAGCCGTATCAAAATCTTTCTTGGCTTTTAAGACAAGTAAATGCGCTTGATGGTAATTTTAGAATAAGATTTGTAACTTCTTATCCGACTGATATTACGGAAGAACTTATTGATACAGTTATTGAGTTGGATAAAGTTTGTGAATATTTTCATATTCCAATGCAGTCAGGGGATGATTATATTTTGAAGAAAATGAACAGAAGATATGATTATGCAACTTATAAAAAGATTTGCGATAATTTGAGAAACCGTATTCCGGATGTAACAATCACAAGTGATTTTATTGCAGGTTTTCCGGGAGAAACAGAGGAACAATTCCAAAATACATTGAATGCTATGACTGAATTAGAGTTGGATTATTCTAATACAGCGGCATATTCCCCTAGAGAAAGAACCGTTGCTGCAAAATGGGTTGACTTGTATGTGCCGGAAGACGTTAAAACTGAACGTTTAGCAAGATTGAATGAACATAATAGAGAATGTTGCTTGAAATCTAACCAAAAATATGTCGGACGTGAAATGGAAGTTTTGATTGAAAAATTTGAAACAAGAAACGGTAAAAACGTTATTACAGGTAGAACCCGCAATAATAAGATTGTTCACATTCCTTATGATAAGGATATTACAGGTGAATTCGTAAATGTAAAAATTACAAGAGCCAGAACTTGGTACTTGAACGGTGAAATGATTTAAAAAAATGTTGGGCAGGAATGCCCAACCTACATACTGTATAGAAAGCTAAAAGAAGACGAAATGAAAAATGTTAGACAATCAAATGTAAATATTCATAAAGATGCTTGGGTTGAAATCAACTTAGAATCTTTAGCACAAAATATTATTGAAATAAAAAAAGGAATACCAAAGGGTAAAAAGTTTTTGGCAATTGTTAAAGCCGATGCTTACGGACATGGTGCATCAATGATAGCGCAAACAATGTTAGCTTCAGGAGTTGATGCACTTGGTGTTTCTTCTGTTGATGAAGGCTTGGATTTGCGTGCCGTAAAAATTAAATGTCCTATTTTGGTAGTCGGTGCAATTCCTTTGTGGGCGATAGAATCTGCTGCACAGAATGATATTGCGTTTTCAATTTTTAATAATGATCATTTAAAAGCTTGTAAAGAAGTTTATGAAAGAACCGGATTAAGACCAAAAGTTCACGTTAAGATTGATACAGGCATGAATAGAATTGGTGTCAGATCAGAAGACGCAGTTGAATTTATTAAAAAAGTTCAAAAGGCGGATTATTTGAGCTTTGAAGGCGTGTTTACACACTTGGCTTCAGCGGAAGAAGAAACCGAAACTCAAAAACAAATTGAGCGTTGGCATAGTGTTGTTGATAATATTGATACAAAAGGTCTTTTACTGCATATTCAGAATACCGCAGCAACTTTTGCTTATGATATAAAATCAAATATGGTAAGAGTTGGAATTTCTCTATATGGTTTGTATCCTGATTTGCCACAAAAAGTTAATTACAAACCGATTGTAAAACAAATTATGGGTCTAAAGGGTAGAATAACCAATATTCATGAAGTTAAAGCCGGAGAGGGTGTAAGTTATTCACATAAATTTGTTGCTTATGAACCGACAAGAGTTGCAACTATTCCAATAGGTTACGCAGATGGAGTATCAAGAGGTTTGTCTAACAAAATTTGCGGGAAAATTAACGGACAAAAAATCAGACAAATCGGAAATATCACAATGGATCAAATGATGTTTGATTTGGGTGATGTTGATGCAAAAGTCGGTGATGTTATAACGCTTTTAGATGATGAAGATTTGAGTCTTGATAATTGGGCTGAAATATTACATACTATTAATTATGAATTGACTTGTAGACTTAAGGTACGATTACCGCGAGTTTACGTAAGATAAACTTAGTTCCCTCTCCTTGGGGGAGGGCTAGGGTGGGGGCTTATATGAAAAAACTACTAATTCTACTATCAATGTTAACACTACCGACTTTTGCGGCTAACAATGTGCAAACGCCAACAACTCCCGTAAAACAAGTTGCAACTTTAAACCAGTACTTTGAATATTTACCAAACGCGGTTCACAATAATTGGACACCTTATAAAGCAAATCAGGATTATGAAGTAACTGTTCAATTCAGGGTGAAAAAGAATGGGGAAATCACAGAGCCTTTTATTGTAAATTCAACTAATAAAAATGCAAATACAGCTGTATTAAATGCTGTAAAATCCGGCGCACCATATTTACCACTTCCAACAAGTTTTAGCGGGGATAGTGTTAATACTCAAGTAATGCTAAAATATTTAAAATAACAAAGACACACCAAAAACAACAATATTCGTTACCATAAGTAAAAATACAGATCTAAAGGCGTGCTTTAATCAATGCTAAATTAGTCTTTACAAACTAAACATCTCTAGTTAGAACAGAAAGTTCAACACCCAATACGTTAGCAATATCAATTACTTTCAATATTGTAGGGTTTATCTTACCTGTTTCAATTAAACTGATAGAGTTTCTTGAAATGTTTGTAAGCTCTGCTAATTTTTCTTGAGAGATATCACGTCTTAGACGTTCACTCTTAATGTTAATTCCTAAATTTCTTAATCTATTCTTATCTTCCATAATATTATTTTCATCCATTGTTTTAATTTTTTCTATACACGATATTTTACATAAAAACATTATTATTTCAAATTTTAAAAAGAGCTGATTCTTTAACAGTCAAATCAGCTCCTTTACTATATAAAAGGGCAAACTCAAAGTTGCCCTTTACCGCATTTAACCTCAGGAGGGAGTACGCCCTCTGTAAACTTGCTGCTTAGCATGTGGGTTATAGCGGTCGATTTCGTATATTATTAATATAAAGGATTTTGTAAGAATAACATTGGACAAATTAACTAAATAAAACGGCGGACTTTTATGAAAAGTCCGCCGTTTAGTTTATAAACAATCAATTATTGCTCTAAAATATAGTTCAATAGCGTTCTAACACCTGCTCCGGTAGCCCCTTTGATAAATTCTTGTTGAGGTTTTTCAAGGTAAGCAACACCTGCAATATCAATGTGTGCCCACTTAACATCTTTTACGAATTTTTGTAAGAATACACCGGCAGTTGAAGCACCGCCCCAACGAGAACCTGTATTTTTCATATCTGCAATATCACTCTTCAAGCTATCAAAATATTCATCCCAAAGAGGAAGTTCCCAATATTTTTCACCACTTTTATCAGCTGTCGAGATGAGATTTTTAACCAATGCTTCATCATTACCCATAATACCTGCAGCGTTTGTACCCAATGCAACAACACAAGCACCGGTTAGAGTTGCAAGGTCGATAACTTCGTCTACGCCAAGTTCACAAGCGTAGCATAGAGCGTCAGCAAGAGTCAATCTGCCTTCTGCGTCAGTATTATCAACTTCAATTGTTTTGCCGTTTTTAGCAGTTAAGATGTCACCCGGTTTATAAGCACTGCATCCAGGCATGTTTTCGCATGCTGCAATAATTCCGTGAACTTCTACTTGCGGATTAAATTCTCTAATAATACTCATTACACCTAAAACGCAAGCTGCTGCTGACATATCATCTTTCATTGTAAGCATTGAAGATGCAGGTTTAATGTCTAATCCTCCACTATCGAATGTAATACCTTTTCCGATAATTGCAATGCGTTTTTTAGGGTTATCAACTGAATATTTCATATGAATGAATTTAGGTTCTTGAGCGCTGCCTCGAGCTACTGCTAAAAATGCGCCCATACCCATTTTCTCACATTCTTCTCTATTGTAGATTTTTGTTTCAAGTCCAAAATCGCATGCGATATTTGCAAGTTCTGTTGGAGTTGCAAGTTGAGCAGGTTCATTTGCTAAGTTTCTCGCAAAAGTCATGGCTGAAGCGATTTTTTCAGCTTTTTTAACAATTTCTTCATTTGCTTGAACGTATACTTCTTTAATTTTGTTATCTTTCTTTTCGGATTTGTACTTGTCAAATGTATAATCTGCTATTAATGCACCCATTGTGAATTGTTCCGAATAATCAAATTCAATTCCTTCAAGAGAGAATGCAACTTTTTTAGCTTCCATTTGCATGCACTTTTTAACTGCTTTGTAAATAGCCTCTCTCATTTTATTTGGTGTAAAATCTTCTTTTTTACCTAAGCCTAAAACAAGTACTTTTCTATAAACTTCTTGACCATAAGTTGGAAGAAGATAGGTTTCTCCAAATTTACCTTTGAAGCCATCTTGTTCAATAGCATATTTGTTAGCAAGTTCGCTTATTGTTTTGTCACCTTCAAACATGTTTACAACAAGAATGTCGACATCAATAGTCTTAACATCTTGAACAACTTTGATTTCCATAGTTCAAAACTCCTTTCTTATTTACCCCTATTTTAAGCAAGTTTTAAGAAAAATTAAATACGTTAATTAGATTATAAAAAAAATAAACAAAGTGATTGACATTAAAAAATGTTTATAATATGATTATCTTGTTGACAGCCGGTAGGACGAAACAAGAGAGGAAACTCAGAAGTAAAAGTCACGCAAATGGGCGTTTAGCTCAGTTGGTAGAGCGTCTCCCTTACAAGGAGAGGGTCAGAAGTTCGAGTCTTCTAACGCCCACCATTTAAAAAAGAACCTTTAGAGGTTCTTTTTTTTTGTTTATAATTTTAAAAGGCGGGAAAATTTATTTTTCCCGTCTTTTATTTAGATTAGCAAATTAACCGTTAATTATTTCAAATAAAGCATTTACAACTACAGGATCCCATTTAATACCTGCTTCTGCTTTAATTACTGTCAATGCTTCATCTTTATCCATAGCTTTTCTATAAGAACGATCTGAAGTCATAGCGGTATAAGCATCTGCTACAGCGATGATTCTTGAACCAAACGGAATAGAATTGCCTTTCAATCCTTCAGGTTCGCCACCTCCATCCCAGCGTTCTTTATGATAATGGATGTATGGAATTACTTCTGATAAGAAGTTGATATTCATAAGCAAGTTTACGCCAACATTCGGGTGGTTTTGTAATTTCTCCCAATCTTCTTTTGAAAGCTTCCCTTTATTTGTAAACAAAGATTCAGGAAGAGTAATTTTACCGATATTCTGCAATAGACCTGCATAGTATACCAAATCAGTTGTTTTTTCATTTAAGCCAAGTTGATGACAAAGTTTACGTGAAAGCTCAGCAGTATTTTGAGAGTGTGAAACCTTGTATTGACCTTTTTCGTCAACGGCTTTTGCTAATCTTTCAACGAATGCCTGTTGCTGAACGCCTAAATCACCGATAAGAGCCGTTAATTCAGCTCTTTGATGCTGTAATTCTTCTGCTATAACGTCATCTGACTCAATTAAGCTATTTGTTTCATCAATAGTTTTTTGTAAATGCATTGATGTTCCAAAAAGACGTCCAATTGTTTCTAAAAGCTTCATATAAGCACGTTTAATGGTTTTTTCTTTGTAATTTTCAATTACAATTACACCAACAACATGTGCGTTATTGTGCATTGGAACAACCGCCAAAGATTTAACGTCAAATTCTTTCAACTCATATTTTGGAGTAAAGTTGTCAATATTTGTAATATCTTTGATTTGGACAGTTTCAAGAGTCTTGAATGCTTTGACAACGATTGATTTGTCATCTTCTGCGTAGCTCAATTTCTTTGCATAAATATCTTCATCAAATTCAATGGAAGAACCTACAAGACCTAAAATCTTATCTTCTATGTTTAAACCTTTTGTAAATTCTTTTGTAAGATAAATGTGACATGCATCAACATCAAGAATTTGAGTTAATGTTTTTGCTATAGAATTATAAACAACATATTCGTCTTGAGAGTTAAAACCTAAAACGCAAAGGGTATTATCAAGAGAATAAATAGATACAAGCTCTTTTAATTGTGATTTAAGTTTAGTTGTTTTATCTTTGACGTCCTTGCCGATTTTATTTGCCAAATCTTCTGAAATCAGGTACTCAGAAATAAAATCGCCTAGGTTTAGAGCGAAAATTTCTTCCAACGGATCATCTTCCATTAAGTCGATTGAACGGCTGAAGAGTGATGCACCTAATTCTTCTTTATCTGTCATAATATTCCTTCCTACAAAATAAAAATCTTCTTATGTCATGTATAACGGCATAAATTTTAAAAACTTTAATGTTTTTTGAAAATTTTATACTTTAGTTGTAGATAGGTTATACTTTTTGCCGAAAATAAAGGGTTTTAAGCGTTTACAAAAGTTAATATTTATATTTTTGTGATTTTAAATTAAACCAAAATAAAGTTTATTAAGTTCTGCTAAAGTCATAGCTCCTGTTTTAGCATACTCAAGTTGTTGAGCTTGTTGAGATTCTTTGCTGGCTTCTAAAGGTTGAACTTGAAGTTCTTGTTTCTGTTCCTCATTCTGTTTTGTTTGAATTTTTTCGATTAATTCTGTTTTTGCTTCTTTTAACTTCGAAACATCGGCATTTTTATTACCGCTTGGAGAAATTCCCATTTGCATAAGCTCTTTTAGAACCTTGATATATTCAGGGTCTTGAAAATTTGAACTGTATGAACCAATCGCTCCAACTGCCATTACCATTTTATACTCCTCAAATGTAAAATTTTATAACAGGGGTTATATATTATTTAGTTCCACTAATTAGATGATTTATAACGTTAATATAGAAGCATCTTTACAAAAGTTCATAAACGAGTTAAAATATAGTATAAAACGTTAATATTTTGTTACAAACTAGCAATTAAATTTGTCTTGAGTTTTTATTTAAAATATAATGTAAGGGTGTAACAAATTATTATAACCCAATAAAATATACATAGAAAAAATTAGGAATTCTGAAATTATGAAGAAACAGATAAGCTATTTGCTCACAGTCTTATGCCTATTTGCAGTGAACCAAGCATTTGCAGATCCAATGGCAGGCACAACTTTGCCGGCAAGCGCTCAAGCTTCTTTAGGCGGCTACAACCCCGGAGCTTACAATACTACTGAATTACAAAATTCAAATCACTATGAAATAGACAAGAGTTATATTCAATCTTTTGATGATGTAACAAAAGATGAACAAATTTATGATGCTTCTATTGAAGAAAACTTGCAAAGAGAAGGTATGATTTATAACCCCCACTTCTTATTGCAAAAAATCAATTTTGAAGGTAATACAAAAATTTCATCAGATGAACTTGAAAAATTAGGTTTAGAAGTTCTTGGTGAAGATGTTTACTTTGATGAATTATTAGAAGTTTGTCAAAAAGTGACAAATTTATATAGAGCTAAAGGTTACTTAACATCTTATGCAACAGTTCCTCCTCAAAGAATTGTAGATGGTGTTGCAACAATTAAGATAGTTGAAAGTAAGGTTGGCGAACTTAATATTGAAGGCGAAAAATGGACTCGTGAATGGTATTTAAGACATATCATTATGGGTAAAGCAGGATTGAGAGAAGGCGATGTTTTCAATGCTAAAAACCTTCAAAGAGCAATGAAAGAAATCAATAGAGAAGATTATGTTCAAGTTCAAACAGAAGTAGAAAGACAACAGGAAGGCGATGAAAATACAGCAATTACTTTGAATGTTAGAGATAGATTCCCTGTTAATTTAAACTTCTCTTATGATGACTACGGTCGTTCTTATACTGGCGCTCAAAGAGTTTCATTCCTAGTTGGTATGGATAACTTAACAGGTTTGGGCGATAAAATTTACGGCGGTACAATCTTATCATCAGGTGCAACAGGCTGGATGGCAGGTTATTCACTTCCTGTTTCATCTTACGGAACAAGATTGTCATTTGATTTTTCTGATTCTCATGTAAGATTGGGTGGTCCTTATAAATCATTAAATGTTAAAGGTAACGCACAAAGTTACTTCTTTAAATTAACTCAACCGATTATTCAAACGGCAAAATCTGATTTAATATTCTATACAGGTTATGATTATGTTAACGCAAATACATCTGCTAACATTGCAGGGAATCCGCTCAGATTGTCAAATTATGACTTAAATGTATGGCGTTCAGGCTTATACGGTATGACAGATGACAATTACGGTCGTTGGATTGGTAACGTAGGCGTTGACTTCGGTATGGGAGGTGACGGTCACGGTGCTATACAAGATACGACATTCTTCAAGGTTACAGCAGGTGCAACTCGTGTACAAAGATTATTTGCAAGAAGTATGGGTATCGTGAGAGTAAACGGTCAATACTCACCTGATAAATTGTTCGCAGCAGAACAAATGCAAATGGGTGGTCCTTACACATTAAGAGGTTACCAACCGGCTGAATTAATCGGCGACTATGGTGTTACAGGTACAGTTGAATACAGATTCCCTGTTCCATACTTGTACAAGTTGATGCCAAAAGTTGATGAAAGACTTAAACTTGCAATCTTCTATGATTGGGGTTGGATTGGTGAAAACGGTAATATTTATAATTACCCTCAAACATTCTTACATTCAGTTGGTTTTGGAACATACATTAATTTCACTGATTGGTTAACAGCTCAAATCGGCGTAGGCTTCCCACTAGGACGTTCTTACAACGAAAATACCGCAAGATTTTACTTTAGTATAAATTCAGACTTAGATAGATTAATACCTCTAAGAAATCCGGAAAAATTATAATAAAGAACCCTTTTATGAACTGAACCCTAAAACTAGACAAAGTAAAAAAGGGTGGTTCAAGAAGCAATCAATAAATGACTTCTGTTTTGTACAGGAGTCATTTTATTTCTACTCCATTGATACCTTTCATTGTTGTAATAATACATGTATTCATCTATTTTTTCAGCTAATTCATCAAATGTTTTACAATTTTTGTAATCAACTTCATCTTTTAAATGTCCCAAAAAGCTTTCCATTGATGCATTATCAATACAATTACCTTTTCTTGACATAGATTGTATAATATTATTTTCTTTTAATAACATTCTGTATTCAGGGTTAGTATAGTGAAAGCCTTGAGCCGAATGTAATAACACATTTGATACATTAATATTTTCTTTTAAAGTTTTTTCATATTTTTCTTCAATAGATAATTCTTTTTTGTTTGGACGACCGGTACTATTTACACCTCGATTTTCTTGTAATAAACCATTTGGACCGTACGCTCTATGAATTTTTAACCAACGACTTAAACACTTGTGTGGTTGTTCTCTTCCCTGTATATTAATATCTACACCAGCTTCAATAAATATTTCTAAAGGAGTTTTTCCACTTTAATATTCTCCAACTGCAAACAACTTAAATTTTTTTTGTAAGTTGCACTACTATTTGCAATTTTTTCAATTGCTATTGATTGTAACAATATTTCTTTTTCGTGAACTGTATAAGGTTTTCTTTTCATTTGTACCTCCTTATATATTAAAACCCTAAAACCGACTTTTTTACTTTGTCTGGTTTTAGGGTTTCAGTTCAGATTTGTATATCCTTTTAAATTATTTCATAACATCAATCTGTTAAATTACTTGCCTAATTGGCTCATAACTTCATCAGCAAAGTTATCGTTTCTTTTTTCTAGGCCTTCACCTAAAACAAATCTATCAAACTTAACGATGTTGAATTTACCTGAAATCAATTGTTCGATTGTTTGTTCAGGGTTTTTAACGAATGGTTGTTCAACCAAACATCTATGAGCCATTAATTTATTAACTCTGCCTTCAACAATTTTAGCTCTGATTTGTTCAGGTTTCTTAGCCAAGTCTTCTTTGCCCATTTCAATTCTTGTTTCTTCTTCGATTACGTGAGCAGGAATGTCTTTTCTAGAAATGAATTCAGGAGCTGAAGATGCGATATGTAAGCAAACATCTTTAGCTAAAACTTCATCTTTAGCATCTGTGTTAAGAAGAACACCGATTTTACCATTGTGGATATAAGTTGCAACATTGCCTTCGTATCTAACAAATCTTCTAACAGTGATTTTTTCACCGATTGAAGCGATTTTTTCTTTGATAACGTCAGCGATTGGTTTGTTGCATTTAGGGCAAACAGAAGCCAATAAAGCGTCAACATCAGCAGGGTTAGTTTCTGCAACCATTTGAGCCAAACCGTTTGTTAATTCGATGAATTCAGCGTTTTTAGCAACAAAGTCTGTTTCACAGTTAACTTCAATCATAGCACCTACTGTTTCATTAACGAAAGAACCGATTCTACCTTCAGCAGCAATTCTACCCATTTTCTTATCAGCAGAAGCCATACCTTTTTGACGAAGGACTTCCATTGCTTTTTCCATATCGCCATCAACTTCAACCAATGCTTTTTTAGCATCCATCATGCCGGCACCGGTTTTATCACGAAGTTCTTTTACCATTGTAGCTGTAATATTCATGTTAATTTTCTCCTTATTTTATTGAGTTGAACAGTTGAATAGTTGAACGGTTGAATAGTACATATTATTCGCTATCGCTCATTTTATCTGTTCTATAAATTTAAAAAGGTTAAAAAGTCTATAAGTTCTTACTATCACTAATATGAACGAAGTAAATAAAATGAACTTTTCAACTTTTCAACCTTTCAACTTAAAGTCTTAATTAAACGTTTGCAGTTTCTACACCGGCATCAGCAGCTGTAACTGCTTCTACTTTACCTTTAGAATTTGCATTGTTTTCTCTTAATTGTTTACCTTCCAAAACAGCGTCAGCTAATTTAGAAGTAATCAATTTGATTGAACGGATAGCGTCATCATTACCAGGGATGATGTAGTTAATTCCGTCCGGATTAGCATTTGTATCAGCTAAACAAATAACAGGAATGTTTAATTTGTTAGCTTCAGCAATAGCGATATCTTCTTTAGCTTGGTCTACAACAAAGATAATATCAGGTAAACCACGCATTTCTTTAATACCGCCTAAAGTTTTGCTCAATTTTGCTAATTGTCTGTTTAATTGAGCTTGTTCTTTTTTAGGTAATTTTTCAGCATGACCTGAAGCGATAAAATCTTCAAGTTCTCTTAATTTGTTAACTCTACCTCTGATAGTTTCAAAGTTAGTTAACATACCGCCTAACCATCTTCTGTTAATAAAGTATGCGCCAGAACGTTTTGCTTCTTCTGCAACTACTTCTGCTGCTTGTTTTTTAGTACCAACAAAAAGAACATTTTTTCCTTTTGCTGCATAATCTCTAACTGCATCATAAGCAGCGTCTAATAATGTAGTAGTTTTTCTTAAATCAAGAATATAGATACCGTTTCTTGCACCATAAATATATGGTTTCATTTTTGGGTTCCAGTGTTGTGTTTGGTGTCCGAAGTGAACGCCAGCTTCTAATAATTCGATAAGTGATGCTACTGACATCTTGTGTCTCCTTTTTTCTAACTTGTTTTACTACGGGCTAAACCGCTCCATCTGTCAGAAAGATTAAATACTGAAATAAACTGTATTCTTTCCTTGGACTAGGGCAAACCTATCGACCGGTGTAACCACCAAAATCATATTATAAACATGTTTTTCTAGCAAGTATAAACGTTACAAACTAGCAACTTTGTTACGTTTTCATTTACATCTTGCTTTGTAATAAAACTTTACAATGACGCAACTTTATATACTTTAAATACTTTATATATATAACGAGGATAACTATGGGTATTTTTACTAGAGTAAAAAACTTTATAAAAACCGAAGTTCTTGGTGTTACAAACGACACCAAAGTGAAACCTGCTCAAAATCCAACAAAATCAGCAAAACCAAATGCTATTGTTGAATGTAAAAATGTTGGCAAAAATGAAGACACAGTAGTTATAAATAATAAAAATAACAAACAACATACAAACAAAACACAAAAACGTTCAGTTGGACAAATCAGAGAGTCCATTAAACAAAAATGTCAAGCTAACAACATCAATTTTGCGCAAGTTTTAAAAAATATTTCACAAATAGCCGGACTAACAAGAGAAAAATTCGAAGCACTTCCAGAAAAACAAAAAGAAGAAGTTATGTTGTTCTTGGAAAAAGAACTCGACAAAACAATTGCATTACAAAAAAAGCACGGTCATTCTGATAAAACAAATACGGCAGAAATTGTTACAGAAAGTGCTAAAAATAAATATGAAGCTAAAAAAGCCGGTGTTGACGTAAATGCAATGGAAAAAGAAGCCGGTGATATCAACACAGAGTTAGGTAAAGATTTCAAAAAATTAAATAGAGCAGAAAAGCGTGCAAGATTTAGACAAATGGTAAAAGCTCGTAAAGAAGCTTTTGAGCATCGCTTGCAAGCTAGATTAGCCAAAATTTCACCTAGATACAGAGCTAGAATGGAAGCAAAATTGCGTGCTGAACATGAATTTGCAGAAAATACACGTTTTAATGAAGTTTTAGCAACAAATGATTCAGATACAGCGTTAGAAGCTGTTGTAATGCTTCCTGCCAAAAACATGGCAAAAGGTATGAAGACGGTATTAAACACAAGATGTGATAAAGCCGAAAAAACAGCAACCGCCGATAAAGCAAAATTTGAATACACAGAAGGTTTGATGAAAGACTATTACGAAAGAGGTGAAAAACCTTCCGGTGAAGTTGTTCAAGAATATACTCAAACTATTGTTTCCGCAAAATCAGCGCAAGCAGTTGTAGAATATCAAAATGATTATAAAGCAAAAAGAGATGCTTACGAATCCGGCAAAGAAACTCCGGCATATTTGGATAAAGATTTCTTCACATCTTCCGCAAAAGGTATTGGTGAAGGTGCGTTAGAAAATACCAATATGACAAACGATGAAAAAGCAAAATTCATTTCTGATTGGAATGACGATGCTAAAAAATATGATGATTACGAAGTTGTTACTAAAAGTGTAAAAGAAAAGTTGGAAACAAAGAGTGAGTACAAAGAAATTTCGGATAAAGTAAAAACAATAAATGAAGAAAAAACAAAAACAGCTAGTAAACCTGTTGAAAATAAAATCACTCAAAAAACTTCTACCGAACAGACTTGTCAAACACAAACAATAATGGCGAAACCTGTAATAAAAACGACTCAGAATATTAAGAACAATAACAACAAAAATAAAACTGTAACAAACAAAGAAACAGTTAAGACTTCTAATCCCGTTGGAAAACAAACAAATAAACCAAAACAAATTGTAAAAGAAATCAAAAAAACAGGCATTGACGATGCTATTAAACTATTCGGTCACTCTACTGTTATCAAAACAGTTCTCGATGATCCGGATTTAAAACACATGCGTCCACAACTTGCTACAATTATAAAAGGTTATGATTTAAACTCATTAAAAACACTTGCTCAAAAATGTTCTACAAGTTCATTTTTGTATATTTGTTCAGAAGTAAACAAAGAATTTGTAAAAGAATTAAAAGACGAACGCAAAGATTTGTGCTATTCTGCTAGAAAACAAGTAGAAAATATGGAAAAACAATATGCTT
>CAKVGW010000018.1 GCA_934747325.1 uncultured Candidatus Melainabacteria bacterium
TCATCAATAGCATCAACTGCTTTTTTCCACGCGTAATAAAGTTCAACTGTTTCTTCCATTGATTTTCTTTGTTTTGACAAATCACGGAATTTATTGTAATCAGCGATTACGTTCGGATCAGATAGAGTTTCACCTAATTCAACATATTTTTTTTCTATCTGAACGATTTTATCTAACATATCTTTCATAATTTTACCTCTTTAGTTAAGTAAAGTATAAAACAAACATGATATTTTGGAAATCCAAAGGAGATTGCCAATATATATAGAAGTGTTTTTATTAAGCTTTGCAAAGAAATCTTTACATCGTGAAACATTTTGTAAAATTTAAAATGTTTTATGTTACATTATAAAAAGTAAATCCGTTAAGGGGAATTAAGTTAGACTATCACAGGTTATTATAGGAGATGTTTGATGCCTAATTATTTGACTAAGGAAGAGATAAGACAGTGGAGAGGCTCTTTGGAAAAAATTACGCTGGAAGAATTTGCAGCAAGATTAGGAAAAGAAGTAGAAGAAAGCAAACCAACCAATGACGTTGTTGATATTGTTATGTCAAAAGGAACTTCAACAAATACAAGTACAACTAATCACGAAAGTTTTTCTAAAATTGCAGAACGTGCATTTGAAAGAGAACGACAATTATCACATACACCATTTTCTGTAAGAAAAAGAGAAGTAAAGGTTCAAAAAGAAGAAATTGCAAAACCTGAACCTAAAAAACAAGAAGTTAAACCTGTTTCTGTTAAGAAAAAGGAAACTGTTTTGGATAAGGTAGAAGAAGTAGCAACTATAAAAAAAGATGTTCAAATAGTTCTGAAAAAATCTTTAACTGATAGAGAACAAATGGTGTTTGAATATTTCTTGAATAATGTTGGTAAAACAGTTTTTGCTAAAGATTTAGCGACTCTTTTGGATTTACCTAGAGATTATGTTTATAAATATATTAAAAACTTAAGAAATAAAATTGAAGGTGATAAATTAAAGAATGTACCTTCAGGTGGTTTTGTTTTAACAGAGTAGATAATGAAAGTTGTTAATTTACTTGAATTCTTAAATAATGCTCAATCTTTATTCACTTTGAATTATGCAAAGTGTTCGGAGGAACTTGTTAATTTTTTGGATTTAATGACAGAAGATGAACAGTTTACTCAGAGAATAGATTTGGGCATTATTTTTGTTGACCAAAAAAGTTTTGATGAATTTACTATAGTTGATGGGTTAAATAGAATTCTATCATTGTCGCTTCTTTTACATGCGGTTTGTGAGTGTTATAAAAAAACTACTGCGCAGAATGAAAAAGCGATTCGTACAATAAGAAAAAAATATTTATTAAGCCATGGCAAATCAAAATTAAAACTTAAAGAAAAAGATAATGAGTTGTTTAATAAGATTATAAATGGTGAGCGTTTATCGGGACATGAAAAAGCAAAACCGATGTTTAAGCTGTTGCATAATTTTTGGTCACAAATAAAAGATGAAAAACTGCAAGCAGCAAAAATATTTACAATGCTTAAAAAGATTGAAGTTACACTGGTTGAAACTGATGATGTTTCAAAAAGAAATCTTTATTATAAACTTAACAGCAATCGTAATTTGAATCAAATAACCTTAATAGAGGATTTTTTAAACGAAAACGGCGTTGAAAAACATTGGCAAGAAATTCGAAAAAAATATTTCCCAAAAGATGATGATTTGGAGTTATTTTTAAAAGATTTTTTTGTGACGAAATTTAATTATAAAAAATTCAATCCGGAAAGACTTTATGAATCATTTGTAAATTATTTTGAAACAATGATGCAATACATGCCGGAAGATGTATTGATGAATAAAATGAAGCGTTCAGCAGGATTGTATTATAATATTTTGAATATAAATATTGCAAATGATGCAATAAAACAAGCTTTAATTCGAATTAAAATGCATGCCGGAGAAGATACGTATGCGTATATTCTAGATGTTTATGAAGATTATGTAGAAAATAATCTTACTGAAGCTACTTTTGTTGAAATATTAAGCACTATTGATGAATATTTAAAAAACAGACTTGAAACGGGTAAAAATATCGAATTTAATGAATTAATTCAATATTTAAATGCGTTTATAACTTGTAAGTAAATTTGTATTATTTTTGAATAATTTACCTTGTAAAACTTCTCTGTTTTTGGTATTTTACTAAATGTGTGTTGTATTTTTAATATTGTAAAAATATGTTAAGTTCATGCACTTAGACTAGCAAATATTATTTTATTAAGGACTTTATATATATAGGGTACCAGATTGGGATTTTTGTATGATTAAACCGGTAAATTTTTCAAACAACATAAAATTCAAAGCTCAAGCAGAAGAGAAAAAAGATGCTCCTGCAGAATCCAGACTTTTGCCGAATACGCTTAATACTCGCGTAAGACAAAAGTTTCAAAAAACAACTAATGCTTTTTTACAGTACCCTGTAAAAGGCTTGAAAGGGGATGTTAACTCAGATTTCTATGAATTTCTATCAATGGGAATTATTCCTTATTTGGTAGGTAGCGGCATGTTCATGGCAATGTTTAATTTGTTGCATGACTTGAAGCCAAAATCTCAAAAAATTGCAGGACTTAACGGTAAAAATATGGCGTTGGGTGTTGTTATGTATGGTTTAGGTAAAACTTTGGCAAACGATTTGGTAACACGTCCTGTTTATTGGGGAACTGGTGTTGATACAGAACTTCCTATTGAACACGTTTATTATCCGCTTCCTAAAAACTCAGGCGAATCTGCAAACATTGAACCACAAATTCAACAAAGAAAAGTTTATGACAGCGTTGAATTCTTTAGAAAAGATTTAATTCAAAGTGATCCTAAATATGGTGTAAAATATTACGATAATATCGCAAAAAAATTAAATATGGGTGATAACTTGAATGATTCTGTAACTGAAACAACTCCGATTATTCAAGGTATTGTTTCTTCTACAAAAACTGCAAAAAGCTTAGCTTCTTACGCTTGGGCTGGAGCTGCGGTAGGGCTTGCAGTTCAAGATAGTTGGAGCAACTTCTTTGACGCAATTTCTAACAGAAAACGTCATATAGCAAAACCTAACGAAGGTTTGGGAACAAAAATATCTGCAAGAATTAAAAACGCCGGTGAAAATTTTGTAGATATTTCAAAAACTTTTGGAAAATCATTCACTCAAGCTTGCAAAACATTGTGGACCGGTAAAGAAGGTACAACAGGGTTCATGAAACATGCCGGAAAAGCTTGGATTTTATTTTCTACGGCTTTAACAATCGGCAGTGTAGCAAACGTTATTCATAGAGCAAAAAGTATGGGCAAATTGGCAAATAAAGATATTATGGACAAAGACAAAGAAAGTACGGTGATTTAGTATGGCAATAACTCCGGTACAACCAAATATAGACAATACTAAACTTCCTTACAGAGAAGCCAAAGGTACGATTAAAACTGATAAAGATATCAAACCGCTTCCACCGCAAGGGCACTTGGTACATGATACTTTGTTGTCAGTTCCTCAATATTTTTTGAAAGACATTGCTTATGATATAAAAGCGGTTAAAGACGGTTTCCAAGGTAAAGCAAACGATCACCAATTAGGCAGATTAAATGATGTTGGTTTAAAAGTTGGTGGTATTGGTATTGCAACATATTTAGCTTCAAGAACAACAAATCCAATGGCTAGAACTATGGAATATTTGGGTTTAGGTGCGTTTTTGACTTCTATGACATTATTCCCTAAAGCATTTATCAATGTTCCATCAAGAATTTTACATGGTTTTTCAGTAGGTAAAGAATACATTGATGACCAAGGCAGAAAAAAATCAGTATTCCAAGACAGCAACTACATTCCAATGGATATGTATCGCGGCGAATACCCTGGAGAAGATTTAGATGTAATCGGCGATAGAATGGGTATTCCAAGAGGAATTAAAAACCGTAATGATTTAATCAAAGAACAAATGAGAAAAGTTGCAACGCAAGATAATACATTATGGATGCTAACAGCAGGTTTTGCGACTCCTGTTATGACAGCTTTAATTTGTTGTGGTATGGAAAAACTTATTGCGCCGGCAATGGAAAAAGCAAGAAATTACAGATATGATTCTAAGATAGCTCATTTAGCAAAAGAAACAGCTTCTATGCCAATAAATGCAAATGAAATTGAAGCTAATAAATTAGGTAATGAGGTCGGTAAAGTTTTAGCAAACTACAAAGGTCAAGAACTTCCAAAAGCAGAACTTGATAATGTGGTTGAAATGTTAACCAAAAATCTTGATTCTAACGTAGCTGTTGGTATTAAAGAAGATTTGAATAACTTATTGCAACACGGTTTTGCAGTCGATGAAAAAACTTCTGAAAATATTATTAATGAAATCAAAAACAATGTTCCTAACAGAGAAAAAGTTACTTACGAAAAAATCTTTGTTCCAACAAAAGAAGAGTTAAACAAAATTATTGGTGACAAAAAAGTTATTACTGCAGATGATTTATATGAAATCAAAGGTAATTTGAAAAAATTCTTTGATGAAAAAATCGAAAAAGAAGCAAAAGGTTCAAAAGACGCATTCAAAGGTTATAGAAACCAAGTTGTTGATGATATTTCAAAATCACTTCAAAAAACTCCTTCAAGAATTTTAGACGAAGGTAAAATTAATAATATTCAAGATTTTGCAAAAATTCTAGGTGAATTTAAGGCTAATAATAAAGCTTTAGATAAATGTAAAGTATTCAAGGTTGAACAAGCCCCTCAAACTGTTTTAGCTCATTCTTACGCTAAGTTCGAAAGTACATTGCTAGATTCATTGGGTATTAAATTCAAAGAATTGAAACAAATGCGTCAGTCTGAAGAATTTGCAAAAGAAATTTTGGATAAAAAATTAACAGAACTTACTAAGAATGAAGAAGCATACAATAAAGCTATTTCAAAACTTGCTCAAGTTATGGCTGAAATGGACAAAGATTTAAACGGTAGAAATGAAGCTTTGAAGAATTTAATTACAGGAATTGAAAACAACTTCAACAATACTGCAAAACGTTTAGATGGCTTGGGTAATTTCAAAAGTACAATTGATAAATTGGTAAAAGAAGACGTTAAAACTCTTTCTAATTCAGTAAATTCAAACGAAGAATTATTTGATTTATTAGATGGTTTAACAAAAGATAAAACAGGTGCTTTAAATGGTGTTGAAAATGCTAAGGCGAACGCAAAAGGCGTTGGTTCAGCTAAGCAAGAAATGATTACAAAAATTGTTGACAGATATCAAGGCGTAAATAATTCATTCAATAGAGTATTACACGCAATGGATTTATACAAACGTGAAATTCCTGCTGATGAATACGGTAAAGAACTTGTTAAACGTGGTAAACAAGCTGTTATTGGTTCAACATCTTCTGACAATATTTTGAAATTAAATACGGTAAATAACGCAGAACTTTATAAAGATATTGTTCAAACAACTTGGAGAGTTGATGGTAACGCTAATGAAATCAAAGCAAAAGGTTATATTACAGAAGCTACTGATAAAGCTATTGCAGAAGGTGGTATTAAGACTCGTTTCCAACAATATTTGGTAAGGTTTAGAAATATGTTGGGTAACAATACTTTAGATTTTACAAAACCTGACCATACGCTTGATACAAGTGTATTAAATAATTACGTAAAAGGTTCAAAGACAAGAATGTCTACATTTAACCTTGTTGGTCAAAACCCAGTAGACTTTGTGAAGAATGCAGCAGAAAGAAGATACGGAAACCAAAAATGGGTTAGAACAGCATCTGCAATTGCAGGAACAGTATTAGGTGCAACACTTCTTGCACAACTTTGTTTCGGTAAGATTAGAAATCCGCATAATATAGAAAAGAAGGTAGAAGATGGCAGCAATAACTAATATTTCAGCTGTAAACTTTAGAGCGACAGCAAATTATCAAACTCCTGTTAAACCTGAAACAAAAGAATATAATGTTCAGGATAAAGAAGTTACAAATAAATATCTTCAAAACCTTGCTTTGATGAACGCAGCGGGTGTTAAAAAAGTTGACTTAAATTCTAATGCTCAACAACCTTATAAAAACAATTTAAGAACAATGATTCAAAACAATGAATCTGTTATGATGGCAATTGTTCCAAGAACATTTACCGCAAAAGATTTAAACGGTGATGATATTGTTATGCTTAAAGAAGGCGAAAAGAATGGAACTTTCTTGAGCGCTATTGAAAGATTAGATGAATTGAAAAATGATGGAATTAATACTATCCACATTCTTCCAATTCACCCAATGGGTAAAAAGAATGCACAAGGAACTGCAGGTTCTCTTTATGCACCTGAAAAATTTGTTAATGATGATGGACATTTGGCAATTGATCCAATGTTGATTGATAAAAATGATCCAAGAACACCTGACGAACAGTTCAAAGCTTTAATAGATGAATGTCATAAACGTAATATTAAGGTTATGTTAGACCTTCCAAGTTGTGCTTCTGTTGATATGTTTGAAGCAGAGCCTGAATTGATGGCTTATGGCAGAAACGGTGAAGAAAAAACTCCTCAAGGTTGGACAGATATCAGAATGTTTGAACCTTGGGCTGATGAAGCAGAAAGAACTTTAAACCCTGCATTAATGGAAATGCACAAACAATTTGTTGATTCTTGCATTGATTTAGGCATTGACGGAATCAGAGCCGATGTAGCGAGAGCGAAACCTACTGAATTTTGGGATGAATTAATTTCATATTCACACAAAAAAGACCCTGAATTTGCTTGGCTTGCAGAAAGCTATACCTATGAATGCGCATCTCCAATGATTAACATGCCTTATGACAGACCTGAAGATTTGTTAAATGCAGGTTTTGATGAATATTACGGTCAATACCATATTTTCCATGATTGGAGAAATGCAAGCGAATTTAATGATTATATTAAATTTAATCTAGACCTTTCCCACAAATTACCTGCAGGTAAGAGTGTTATCGGTTCTTTCTTAACTCACGATGACAGTTCATCAATGATTCATGGTGGTGAAAATTTCTGTAAATTGACAACAATTTTACAATCAACAATCCCAATGTGTAACCCATATTATATCGATGGTTTCCAAACAGGTGATTATTACGATTACCAATACAGAAATAAAGATAATGTAGAAACTTGGACAACTAAAGCAGACCCTAAAACAGGTGAACAAGTTCCAAAATATGATATGAACGAACACCGTTACAGATTGGCGTTATTCAATATTTCAAGACAACCTGGTGGAGATTGTCCTGATATCGAAAGAGTTATGAAAGGTGCTATGGAAATGAGAGCCAAAAATTTAGATGTTTTGGCGGATAGAAACAGCAGTTTTATTGAGTTAGATAAACGAGAAGACAAGAATGACCAAATAATAACTTATGCAAGACACAATAACGGTAGAACAATTCTTGTTGTAGCTAACAAAAATCCAAACAGAAATGTATCAGGTATTATAGAAATTCCTGGATTAAAAGCTGACCAAAAACTTGTAAACATGGTTCCTGAATATGGCGAAAAGAGCGAATTTCAAGTTGGTTCAAATGAAATGAAAGTAAATTTAGCGCCTGCTGATGCTTATGTGTTTGAAATTGATACTCCAAATATAGAAGAAGATAGAAAAGGTAACGTTTACAAACAAAAAGTAAATGACGAACATTAAATAAACAAAACGGCAAAAATTCTTTCCTTCACATTATTTGTGGAGGTTTTGCTGTGGGTTATATAAAAGTTTTTAACAATTCATTTACTTGTTCATCCAATTCTTCTTTTGTTGAATTATTATGAATAACAAAATCTGATTTATTAATTTTTTCATCTTGTGGCATTTGTGCATTCATACGTTTTAACGCTTGTTCTTTTGTAAAATTATTACGTTTCATCAATCTCTCAAGTCTAAGCTTATCATCACACTGCACAAAAATAATTTTATCAAATAATTTATCAAAACCCGTTTCAAATAACAGTGGAATTGAAACAAAAACGCATTTATCTTGGCTTTCACTAAAAATTTTCAATATTTCATCTTTAACTTTCGGATGAATGTATTCTTCAAGCTTTTTCCTTGCAACAGGGTCTGAGAAAACTTTTTCACCTAAAGCACGTCTATCTACATTTCCTAAAAATTTGTGCGCAATTTTGTCCGCATCAAAAACCGGAAAATCTTGGGCGATAATTTTTTCAACTTCAGATTTCCCTGAAGCTATATTACCCGTTATTGCTATTTTTAGCATATTCCCTCTTAATTTTGGCAATATATGTTTTTAATTCTTTAACTTGCTTTGGCTTAATAGGTTTAACTTGACCTTTTTTCAAACCTTCTATCGTCAAAGTCGCATGTTGAATTCTCTTCAAACTTTCAACTTCGTAGCCCAATTTCGCAAACATTTTACGTATTTGGCGGTTAATTCCCTGATATAAAACAACTTGAATCATTGATGATTTATTCTTTAATTCAATCGGCAATGTTTCTGCGTAAGCCATTTTCTTTTCGCCGGAATCTGTTTCAATTTCAATTCCATTAAACATTTTTTCTGCATCTTCTGTTGTAAACTTACCATTTATAGATACAATATAAACTTTAGGTACTTTAATTGACGGATGGGTCATTTCGTTTATAAACTCCCCATCGTTTGTCAAAATTATAAGTCCTGTTGACTCTTTATCCAATCTGCCTACCGGTTTTAGATGCTTTAATTCAGGTGGAATTACATCGTATATTGTTTTTCTACCTTTTTCGTCTTCAGAAGTCGTGATATAACCAGCAGGCTTATAAAACTTGTAATACTCCAATTTTTGCGGTTTCACAAGTTTGTTATCTATATAAACACGATCTTTTTCTCGAACGTAAAACCCAAGTTCTTCTATTGGTCTATCGTTTACCCTAACACGACCTTCAAGAATTAACTCGTCGGCTTTTCTTCTTGAACAAAAACCGGTTGATGCGATATATTTGTTTAGTCTTGGCATAATTATATTGTATGTTAAAAGATTGACATTTAACAGTCTAATGTAAATTTTTATTAAATTATAGAAAACATTATTAAAGTTTTCAGAAATTATACCGATATACATGAAGTAAGATTAAGGAGTAATAATGTCAGAAAATTATAGTTTGTATAATACAATAAGAAAAATTGTTCAAAATGTAGGTCATGCCGATGATAATTTTTCAATTACAAAAAAAGAGTATATGAAAAATTACAGGGGTACTAAAAATGAAGCATTAATGGAAAAGCTATTTTCAATATTTGATAATGCTGATTATAAAACTGATAATGAGATTAATTTTTCTATATTAGATTCCGGTAGTAATCGTGTAAAAAGCTACCTTTTAACAAGATTTTTTGATAAACCGGAAGATATATATAATGGTGAAGAGTGGACATTTAATATTGACAAGCTTAGAGAAAAACTTGGAATTAATATTGAAGAATCTGATTTTAAACAAGCATTAGACGATATTGCAAAAATGTCAGAAGAATATAAAAAAAATACCGATAAAAAAACCAAGAAACTGCTATTAATAGTTTGAAAAGTAATAATAGTGACATAGATTTATCAGAAGATATTCTAAAAATGATTTCTAAATATGCTGATAAAAACGCTAAAGTTGAAGCAATAAAAAATAATAAAGGTGAAACTTATTATCAAATAACAAATAACAGGAGTGAAGATAATTCCGTTCAGGTTTGTCAGTTTGATAAAAATGGGAATTTAGAGGTTGAAACATCGTATACGGAAGAAATAGATGACGAATTATACGGTAAAAGTGAATATTCCAAAATATACTATAACGAAAAAGAACCAACTGAAAGTATCACAAAATTTAAAAATGGTATTTCAAAAATTCGGTATAAAAACGGTTCTGAAGAATGTTTATATGGGAAAACTGCATTAGAATATCTAGAAGATGGTTCTACCAAACTAAAAGTAAACAAAGGGCTACCAAATGAAACAAAATTTAATATCACACTGAATATGGGCAAATTTGCAGATATAAGTCCTACTAATAGTGGTATTATTAAAATGTCAGAAGAAACAAAACAAGAATTATTATATTTATCCCAAAAAGAACTTATTTTTGGAGCTGATTATACATTAAAAGTAGAATGTAATGAGGTAAAAATTGAGTTTATCAAAGATGAAAAATTGCCGAATAGTTTAAACACAGAAATCGAGAGTTTAAACAAAAAAGGAATGAGCAGGACTTATGATTTTACTGTAACAAAGAATGATGATGACAATTACTCAATAAAATATAATACACTTGCATCAAGAAATTATGCAAGTGATTTCAAAGAAGTTGTCTATGACAAAAATGGAAATATAATAAAGACAACAGAAGAAATGAAAAATATAAAATCAAAAGGGGAATCTGCTTTCGAAAATTTTGATGTTCAAACAACACCATTTGCATCAAAATTATATAAACAAGGAGTTGTAAAAAATATATCTGATTTAAAATATGAACAAAAAATTGGGAAAGATAAATATACAGTCGCAATAGAAAACAATAAAATTTTCGTAAAATGTAACGAACAAAAATTTTCTATTGATACAAGTAATTTAGATTCTGATGCAATTAAATTTTTATCAAAATCTAACCCAAAAGCTCTTTTTGATATTGCAAAAAATGGTATTAAAATTATATTAAAAGCACCTGAAACAGGCGGTGATGGAGAATATATCGCAGAAGAAAATGCTATTTATATAGATCCTGATGTTTCTGATATTGAAACTTTGCATAGAAGAATTTCACACGAAACAGGTCATATTATTTACAACCACACAAAAGCAAAAAATGAAGCTTTTGAAAATACATTTAAGCAAGAACTGGAAGCATATTATAAAAAACTCAAAGAGATTGATGACAATGTTCCCCAAAGTGCTAAATATTTTGAGAATTTGGAAAACAAAGCTATTGCTAGAGAAAAATACGAAAACTATGTCGATCCTGAATCAAATCAATTTTATTGTGCGCGAAATGTTTACGAGTTTATGGCAGAAGCATACTGCTTGTTAACAACAGGACACGCCAAAAGCGAAGTCACAATTGCAAAACTGTTTCCTAAAACTTTTGAAATAGTCAAAGAAATAATTGAAAACCAGGATTAAGTAACTACTCATTCTTTAAACGCGTTTGTAATTGCTTCCGGTAATTTTCTGTAAATTGAGCCGTCGTTATGAATTGCAACTACTTCAAATTCAGCTTTAATAAACAATTTGTTATCCGCTTTGTTACGAATTGTTTGTTCAAATGTTACTCTAATTGGTGACATTTCTTTGATAGAAGTTTCTACGACTACAATGTCATTCAAACGAGCAGATGCTTTGTAGCGAACATTCATATTTGTTACAGGCATAGCAATATCTTGTTTTTCTAAATCAATAAGATTTAATCCTGCGTCTTCGCATAATTCAACTCTACCTTTTTCCATCCATCTAAGGTAAGTACCGTGCCAAACAACACCATAAGCGTCGGTGTCAGCGTAATAAACTTTTTCTTCTAAAATATTTTTCATACAACAATTCTATCATGATATAATTTGTTTGTACATTATTAAATAAGGAGTAGCTATGAAATTTCTACACACAATGGTTAGAGTTAAAGACATTGAAAAATCTTTAGCATTTTATACAGACGTACTTAATATGAAACTTGATCACAAGAAAAGATTAGAAGATTGTTGGTTGTATTTTCTAACAGATGAAGAAAATACATGCCAGATTGAACTAACTTACAATGACGAAACACCTGAAGGCGGATATGAATTAGGCAGCGGTTTTGGTCATTTTGCATTCTCAGTTGATTCTTTAGATGAATTCACAGATAAAATTAACAAATTAGGTTATTCTTATCTTTATCCGCCATTTGATTTGAACGGCAAAGGTTCTAAAATTGCTTTTATCAATGATCCAGACGGATATGAAATTGAACTTATTGAAAAAGTTAATTGGTAACATTTCTTAATAATCTTCTTCTAATAAGGCAATTTTCTTAAACTTTTTGACTTTATATATATGTAAGATAAATAAGGTTAAGGAAGTAAGATTTAGGAGGCAATTATGAATATTGCAATTAGGAAATTAGCTATGCTTGAAAAAAGTCTTTTAGAACGAGAAGAAGCTGCAAAGCTTGATGGTTATGTAACATCTCCAATTGATCCTGTTTTTAAAGAAAAAGTTATCAGATTAATGGATAAAGTTAGGGTTCTTTAAATGAAGCCAATTTAACAAGTTCTTTAAAATCATTATTTTTATTAATTAAATTATTAAACTCTGAAATATCGACTATTTCGGAGTTTTTCATAAATATGATTTTATCCGCAGATTTAATTGTAGAAAGTCTGTGTGCGATTGCTAAAATAGTTTTTTCTCCTCGTAAACTCAATAGAACCGAACATAAATCATCTTCTGTTTTTAAATCTAAAGAAGAAGTTGCTTCATCCAAAATCAAAATATCAGGATTTGAATATAAAGCTCTTGCTATTGCTAAACGTTGTTTTTGACCTTGTGAAAATCCGGTAGAGTCTATAAAAGGATTTGCGTAAATTCCATCTGAATAATTTTGCATTATAAAATCATAGATTTGTGCTTTTTTTAGTGCATCAATTATTTTGGCGTCGTCAATTTTATCGGAGCCGAACGCTACATTTTCTCGTATGGTTGCATTTATAATTGATATTTCTTGTGGAATGTAGCCTATTTTTAGCGGCAAAGTTTGAATTTTACCGTCTATAAAAATTTCACCTTTATCAGGCTTTAATATACCTGCAATAATATCGACAAGAGTTGTTTTTCCGGCACCTGACAAACCGGCAATTCCTATAAATTCACCTTTTTTTATGTTTAGGTTTATATTTTTTAGTACATTTTTTTCAGCTTCATAAGAAAAATTGATATTTTTTAGTTCTATATTTTCATTAAAATCTGCAAATTTTGTAAAATTAATTTCTTTAATTTTATCCAATTTAAGTTTATCACACCAATCTAATAATTGTTTTACATTCATTTTTGCAGAATTAATTCCATTTAAGTTCACCTGAATTCTGGCAATAGTGGGTGCTAATCTAAAAATAGCCGAAACAATAATCGCAAAAGAAGCAATCAGTTTGTTCGGTTCTGTGTAATTTTGAAAAGAAATTATTGATAATAGAACAAAAAGTAATAAGATTACAAATGGTTCTGTTACATAAGGCGGAATTGTATTAATAAATGAAGCTTTTGCACAAATTCTGTAAAATTCTGTAATGGCGTTTTTGTAGTTATCAAAAAAGAATTTTTCATTATGTGAAACTTTAACATTTTTGATATTTAATAAAACTTCATTACTTCTTTGGTTATAGATAGTAGAAGCTTCGCTCGATTTTTGTGCAATTTCTATTAGAAATGGCTTGAAACACTTGTTTTGCATTAAAATTAATAAAAATGCGAAAACAAAAGTAATTGCCATTGCTGTAGGAAATTTTATTACCAATAGAGCTGAAATAAGTGCAAAAATAAAAAAATTAACGATTAAATTTAATAATCTTAAAATAAAATTATTAATAGTGCTTGGAATTAAAAATCCCAAAATATTTCCTTTTTCTGCTAATGAAATTTTTGATGTTTCTTGATAAGTTGAACCTAAAAAATAATTTATAAACTTTAAGTTAGCTTCTTTTTCGACTTCTTTTGTAAATTTAGCTTGCAGGTAAGAATAAAAAATCATAAATGCATTTTTCAATAAGAATAAAAATACTATGCAGAATCCTATAAATATTGGTGAATGCCAAATATCAACAGGTTTATTAGAAAGTAATTTTAAAACAAACGGATAAGTAAGCGCAACTCCAAAAAGTTCCAAGATAGCAACTAAAAATGACAAAGCCGAATATTTAAAAAATGCTTTTTTGTTGTTGTTAAAATAATAAAAAAACTTTTGATAATACTCTCTTATCATTTCCACCCTAATATTTATTTGAAAGCTTCATTGCTTTGTACATTTCAAAAACACTTATCAAGAAAAATAAACCAAAAACAGCCAGGTATGATTTATTTGAATAAACCAATATATCACCGACTTTTTCAGGCGCGAAAAGATTTAACAAAAATCCCATTGCAGTCCCTAAAAGCCCAACCATAGTAAAGAAACAAAAATTCATAATGCTAACTGCTGTTCCTGAAACCATTTTACGGTTGGTTAAGTGTAGAACAGGTACAAGCAATGATGTTAAGCTTGCATTACCTGCCAAAACGCAGAATATAATTGCAATTAGCGGTGTTCTTATATTAAAAATTAAACATGTGCAAATTGTTAACAGCGATACAAACGTAATAACTGAGGCGTTTTTTAAGAATACAACTCTATGGTTATGGCACATTTTGCAAACTGATGCGTTTATTATATTAAAAGCTGCTGCAATTACAGCCATTATTGATAGTACGACTGCTGCTTTTGCTGTTGGCATACCACAAAAGTCTTCTAAAAATTTTTTACCGATAATAGCTTGTATTGCATAAGAAATTCCAAAATTACAACATGCGAAACTAAACAAATTTCTATTATGTTTTTTGTGCAACACTAATCGAAACGGTAAAGTTCTCAATTTTACGTTACGATTAATTTCTGGATACTTAACTTTAGGTGAAAGAATTATAAATAATAAAACGCCTGCTAAAATAATTGATGCAAGAATTACAAGAATTGTGCGCCAGTTCATGTATTTCATCATAAATACAAAAGGAGCGTTTGCTGCTATTCCACCGCAATATCCGATACAAAGCATTACTGAAATTGCTATACCAAAGTTTTTATCCGAAAAATATTCTCGAAGTTCCCTTATTAAACTTAAATAAAAACAACTTCCGCCAATACCGACAAGAACTCGCGAAAAATACATTAGCGGTAAATTTGTAGAAATGGGAAACAATAATGCACCAATTCCTAAAATAATACCGCCGGTCAACATCACACGTAACCCGCCGTATCGGTCGACTAAAACGCCAATTATCAATTGGTTTACGGCATACAAGTACATGAAAATCGCACCAAACGCCGTAATGTATGGCGCGCTAACTGCTAATTCCTGTTGAAGCAAATCAAAAACTGCACCTGGAATCGCTATTCTTTGAAAATTAGCAAAGAAATAAAATAACGCACCAAGCGAAATTAATGTAAAAAGTATCCCCTTATTGTTTTTCATACTCCAAAATCAGTTTAGCTGTTAGCTGAAGTAACAACTTTATCAATCAAACCATATTCGCATGCTTCTGCTGCTGACAAATAGTGGTCACGTTCACAGTCTTCTTTTACTTTATCGAACGGTTGACCTGAATTTTCAGCCATTATACCGATTAACATGTCTTTCATTCTTAAAATTTCTTTAGCTTCAAGTTCAATATCAGTAGCTTGACCTTTAGCTCCACCCAAAGGTTGGTGAATCATAATTCTAGCACTAGGAAGAGCCATTCTCTTGCCTTTTGCACCAGCTGATAACAAGAATGCACCCATAGAAGCAGCTTCGCCTAAGCAAATTGTTTGTACATCAGCCTTAATAAGGTTCATTGTATCATAAATTGCCATGCCGGCAGTAATAACACCACCAGGAGAGTTAATATATAACATAATATCTTTTTCAGGGTTTTCGCTATCTAAAAGTAAAAGCTGTGCGACAACTGAGTTTGCTACTTCATCATCAATTTCAGTTCCTAAGAAAATAATTCTTTCTCTTAATAATCTTGAAAAAATATCAAAAGACTTTTCACCTCTTGATGAAGACTCAATTACAGTAGGAACATAGCTTAAAATCTTTTTATAATCAGTAGTTTCTGTTGTCATAATTCTCTCCCTTATTTTATTTTAGGACTATTTTACAATAAATACCAAACTTAATCAATCATTGTTTTGTATTACTTCTTTAATGCGTTTTCAAGTGCTTTTTCTAAAACCTCTATTTTAGATTCCAAAACTTTTACTCTAGATGATGATTCAGTAGAAGCAATGGCTTCTTTTTCTAGTTCTCTTTTATAGGAATTTAGTTTTTTATTTTTGACATTTATCTTTAGAGTCATTAAAAATATTGCGAGAGCAAAACCTGATAAAAACATCGTAATCATAGGAATGTGCCCTGTTTGGTTCAAAAACGTGTAAGCAGCGCAAACTATTGTTAGTATTGATAAAATTATTAAAAAAATATTTTTCATAAGTCAGACTCCTTATAGAAACATTGTACAATAAAATATGGGTTTATGCTAAACTATTAACAAAAGAATTGAAAATCCGACGGAAAACATAAAATGGGTGATGAAGATAAACAGTTCGATGCCACCCCCCAAAAGCTTGAGAGAGCGAGAAAAGAAGGGCAGGTAGTTAAATCTAAAGACGTGTCAACCGCATTGTCTTTACTTGTGATGTTTTCTTTTATAAACATGCTTGCCCCTATTATATGGAAGCTCATTGTCGGACTTTTTAAAACTCTTTATGAACAAATACCAAATCAACATATTGAAAATATAGGGATGACTTATATTCTAACAGTTACACTTATTCCAACAGTTGTGATTATTGGTGCAATTTTGTTCGTGGCAGCTTTTGTTGCGATAATTGGTGATTTTATTCAAGTAGGGCCTCTTGTGGCAACTGCTCCTTTAGTACCAAAGCTTGATAAACTTAATCCAACAAAATATTTTAAAAATCTTTTTCAAGTAAAAACACTATTTGAGCTTTGTAAAAACATTGTAAAGGTATTTATTTTGGGGCTTGTCGGTTGGACTGTTTATAGAGCGCATTTGGAAAGTATTCTCATGCTTGCTGCTATAGATAACCATTTTGCTGTAATGATAGAATTTGGCAAACTAATTGTAGAATTTATCTACAAAGCTTGTATTGCATTTCTTATTATTGCAGCTGCCGATTATGGTATGACAAAGTGGAAATTTTTTAAAGACCAAAAAATGTCTTTTAAAGAAATTAAAGATGAGTACAAAAACTCAGAAGGTGATCCGCACGTAAAAGCCGCTTTAAGACAAAGACGTATGCAAATGCTACAGCAAGGTGCAATGGACTCTGTTCCTGAGGCTGATTTTGTGGTTAGAAATCCGACCCATGTAGCTTGTGCCTTAAAATATGATTCTGAAACGATGCAATCGCCAATGTTGACAGCAAAAGGAACAGAACTTATTGCTAAAAAAATTATTGATATTGCGACGAAACACAATGTACCGGTAATTGATAACGCTCCGGTCGCAAGAGCTTTGTTCAGGATGGTTGATATCAATCAACAAATTCCACCAGAATTGTATAAAGCAGTTGCAGAAATTCTATTATTTGTTTATGGATTGAAGAACAAACAACAGGGACAATAAACTATAACTTTCATTGATGGGAAACTATAGCTGTAAGTCATTCACTACTTGCGTAACCCCATTCCTTCATAGAGGGAATGGCCTAAAGTAGTTCATTTTTTTTTTTTTTTTACATTTGCATCTTTTAACTAGCGCATGTCATACCCTCCCTTGGGGAAAAATGCTAAAGGCGAGCACTACTGTCCGAGATAAATTTATCTATAATTTACAAAAAGTAGTTAAGTCAAGGCTTTTTAATAAAATTTGTACTGTATAGACTAAAAATAATAGTTAATAAAAAGCTGGATTGCTTCAGGCTAATCGCCTTCGCAATGACGTGGCGTGAGACTACCGGTTGGGCGTCATTGTGAGGTGCGATTTTTACGCTTCACTTCCATACTTGTAGTTTTAACTACCAACTTGGAAGTGTATTGTAAAACGAAACAATCCAGCCTTTTAATAACTTTTTTTATTTTATTAAAATTATTTCGGACAGTAGTGCGAAGGTGGGAGAGGGTGTTATTAATTTTTACATCTTGAAAAAATGTATAAATCTTGGTATGATATTCTTAGGTTAGTTTAATAAGAGAAGATGGAAAATAACACTTTAATCAAACAATACCTTGGTATTGTTCAAAAAATAGCAAGAGTAGAGCATAGGCGTATACCTAACCATATGATAGAGTATGAAGAATTGGTTAGTATAGGCATAATAGCCATTCAAACTTTGATTAAAGGCAAAACGGAAGAACAACTTGCTCATTATAACGAAGCGTACATTGGTACTGCTGTAAAATGGGCAATAAGAAATGAATTACGTCACCGTTATAAATGGTATACAATGAAGCATAAAAAAGAAGAAGGGGACGAAGATAGTTATGTTTCTGATGCAGTTACCGAAAACGGTGAAGACAGTTCTGAAGATATGGGATTCAGTATATCTCCGACAAAAGTTCGTGAAGCAGTTTATGAAACAATTCTTTCTATTGATGGTTTGGCGGCTGCAGCAACTGATAATGCTTCTCCTTTTGATTTTATTAAGGACCCGTCTGCATTGCCTGATGAGCAAGCAGAAATTGTTGAAATGAGCAAACTTATTAAACAAGCCATAGCAAAATTACCTCAAAAAGAACGTACAGTAGTTGAATATCGTTTTTATAGAAATATGCAGGCAAAAGATATTGCAACTATGGTAGGGCTTTCGCCGTCAAGAATTACAAGAATTGTACAATTTTCTTTAAACCAAATCAGGGAATATTTAAAGAGCCGCGGTCGAGTAGATTATTAACAAACGCGATTTGTATTTACTCCTTTAATATAATCTCTTATATTGTTAAAAGTTTTTGTTAAAAGGTAATTTACAGAGTCATGTGTATTATAGGCTATATGTGGTGTAATTATTACATTATCCATATTGAATAATTTTTGTGTAACGAGCGCTGTTTCCACGCAATGTGATTCGGAGTCTTTTATTACATTGCTGAGTTCTCCCGGATGCGTACTTAAAAATTCGCATTCTAAAGCATCGAGTGCAGCTGCTTTAACTTTGCCTGTAATTAAATTATCATAAAGTGCTTTAATATCAAGAAGTTCCCCTCTTGCAGTGTTAACAAATACAACACCGTCTTTCATTTTTTCAAACTCTTCTTTTCCGATTAAATGGTAGTTATCACCTGTATACAATAAGTGTAAAGAAATAACATCGGCTTCCCTCAATAATTCATCTAAACTTACAAAATCGCAAAAACTATCTAATTCAGGATTCTGCATGTATGAGTGAATCAAAACTTTCATCCCTAAAAAGTTTGCAATTTTTGCAACAGCACTTCCTATTTGTCCGCAACCGACAATTCCAAGTGTCAAATTGTTGAGCTTTTTCCCTTCATAGTGTTTGTAATTTATTTTATGCGACTTCATGTCTAAAATCGCCGGTAACATGTTCCTTACAAGAACAATAATCAACGCTATTGCATACTGAGCAACAGCTTCTTCTCCGTATTGTTCAACATTAAGTACCGCAATATTGTGTTCTATGCAGTAATCTAAATCAATATGCCCATATCCGTAAGAGCGTGTTGCAATAATTCTTAGATTTTTGAACTGTTTAAGAACTTTATCTGTTAAATTAGAACTTCTAAATACACTAATAATATCTGTTTCGTTTTTTTGTTCTTCGCTTAGGTTGAAATCAGCATTCAGAGGTTCACGTATAAAAGACAAATCAAAGTCTACAAGTTCATTATTTTGAAAAAATTCTTTTTCTGTATCGCGAAAGTCAAACATTAACATTTTCATGAAATTATCTTCTCCTTAATAAAGAGTATTGTTGATAATAGTTTTTTGACTATTCGCTGAGTTGGTAATTCTGAAATACTAAAAGAGGATGACTTTTCAGTCACCCTCTTAAATTACATTTCCAAATTCATTTGAGAGAATTGAATGATTTTATTTTTACCCCTATGTTTTGCATTGTATAAAGCATGCTCTGCGTATCTGATTACAGTATTTGCATCTTCTTCAACATCCGGCATACAAGGGTATGTTGAAATACCTCCTGAAACTGTTACCTTGTGCGGTTCTTCTTCGCCGGCAGGAATAAATTCCATCTTTTCAACTTCTCGTCTAAATCTTTCGCCAAATAAAAATGCATTGTCTTCCGATGTATTTGGAAGTACCAATAAAAATTCTTCATCCCCGTAACGAGTTAAGATATCTTCTTTTCTTATCATTGCATTAAGTTTATTTGCAATTTTTGTTAGTAGAATATCGCCCCACTCGTAACCGTACATGTCGTTAACTACTTTAAAGAAATCAATGTCAAACAATAAGCAAGAAAGCTTTGTGCCATAACGTCTTGAACGAGAAATTTCTTCTTCTAAACGTTCTTGCAAGTATTTTCTGTTATGCAAACCTGTTAAATCATCTGTTGTAGAAACTCGCTCTAATTTGTCCTTTATTGACTTTATTTTTAATAACGCATTTACACGAACAATGAGTTCGTCAATATTTGCAGGATCTTTAATGAAGTCAAATCCTTCTGCTCTTACTGTTACATCTCTTCTTGTCGGACCAAAGAAAAGGATTGGGCAAGGAAATTTGTTTGTCATTAAAGCATCTTTAGCTAAATCAATGTTTTCTATAATCATTAAAGATGGGTTAATAACCGCATAATCCTTTATTTTATCAATAGAAACAACTCTAACCTCTGCGTCATCAATGTCCATTAACGTGGCTTGAAGTTCAGGCATAGGTTTTGTTGAATAAATTACAATATTGCTCATAAATCTTCCTCTTATTTAATTTGCCTAACATTTTAATAATACACTATTTGTAACAATTTGTAAATCTTTTAGAATTTAACGATTTTCTAAAGTTTAGTTTATAAACAAAGAAAAGAGCCACTAGATTGGCTCTTTTTACAAAAAAAATACGCCTGCCGCGATTCGAACGCGGGACCCTCTGCTTAGAAGGCAGATGCTCTATCCAGCTGAGCTACAGACGCATAAATTTTTATTCAGTTTGTATAAATAGAATATCACATCAAACTTTTTTTGCAAGACTTTTATTTTGAGAAATTTTTATCCCTTTTTTTAGGTGCGTAATTGCTTTACATTTCTTAAAAAACATGCTATTTTTAAATAAAAAAGCCCTTTATCGGTCTATTTTTACATAATTTTAAAAGGATTTGAAATGTTTAATAAGAATTTGTTGTTTTTTAATAATGAAGAGCTAAAAGAGAGATTAAAAAGATTTTCACTTGATGATACTAAAAAAAATTTGTCATATTGCATGACACCATCAAATGATTATTTATTAATGAAGGACGAAGTTCCGATTGACGATGTTAATAATCCTCGTGAAGCTGTTAAACAAATGCTCAAATCTACTATTAAAAGTGAAATGGGCAAAAACGATATTATTATCACTTTCGGTATTGGTTTAGGCTATCTTTTGGATGAAGTTTTTAATACATATCCAAGCAGAATTTATGTATACGAACCTGACACGATGCTTTTGCATTTTGTTTTGAACAACGTTGATATTTCTGAACATCTTGCAAGTGGTCGAGTTTATATAACAGATAATTTAAAAGATTTGTTAAACAAATTGAGTGCAACCTATATTAATAAGGACAAAGTAGAAATAGTTTATTTGAAAAACTACGCACTTGTAAGAAGTAAAGAGCTTTTGGAACTTACTCAAAAAGTTTACGAAACATGCAAAACTAAGATGGTTGACGTAAACACAATTGCAAGATTTTCTAAAAAATGGTTGCTTAATACATTGAGAAATATTAGTACGGTAAATAATTCCTCTATTTCATTACTTTCTGATTTAGAAAATAAATTTATCGGACAAACCGCTTTAATAGTTGCTGCAGGCCCATCATTAAATGAAAATATTGAAAAAATCAAAGCAAATAGAGATAAATTTGTTATTTTTGCAGTAAATAAAGTTTTAAGAACATTAGAAGCTAATGGTATAACTCCTGATTTTGCGGTTTGTTTAGACGCTAGTGCAATCAGTGCAACTTATACAGGTTTAGAAGATTATTGTGCAAAAATTAATTGTATAAGTGACTTAAAATCTGATGCTGCAATTTTGTTATCATCATTCAAAAAACATTTTTTAACATTTTCTGAAACAGATTTTATTGTTAAAAAACTAATTAACTTTAATAAAAGTTTTAAGACATACGAATTGGGCGGTTCTGCTACAACAATGGCACTCGTTCTTGCGTCAAAACTAGGTTTTAGCAAAATTGTTTTTGCTGGATTAGATTTAGCATTCAAAAATGATATTATGTACTCAACAGGTGAAACTGTTAATAAAGCACCTAACGGTCAAATTATTACAGGTAATTCTACTAAAAATATTGTAAAAGTTAAATCGGTGACAGGTGGAATGGTAAGCACTCGTGATGATTATGCCGCGTTTATTAACCACTTTGAAACATTGATAAAGGATTTGGGCATTAAAGAAGTTTATAATACAACATCTTTTGGGGCTGCAATTGAAGGCATGAAGAATGTTGCGTTCGATGATATTCCTCTATTTTTATCAACGACAGGCGTAAACTTAATTTTATCAGAACCTAAACCTTTTAAGATAGAAACAAAAGATTGGACTCAGGAAGAATTATTTTTGATAAATAATATCATTTCATTGCTTTCTAAAGGTGTATTTTCACCGGCTTTAATATCTTCAATCGTAAAATCTTCTCTTGTTTATGAATATATGCAAGCAGATATAATTCAGGTTATGCAGTCAAAATTTGACCCGAATCTTGCGGAAGAATTTATTGAAAAGGCTAAAGCTGCTATAAAAGCGGTTGTTGAATATTTGCAAAAATATAGATTAATATAATATTAGGAGCGCCTATGAAAAAAATCTTACTGACACTAATTTGCTTATCTCAAATTTCTGCCTGTTTTGCTGCTGATTATTTAAAAGTAACAGCAATGGAGGATTTTAGCACTGACTCTCCTAAAGAGTTCTTTAATGTTCGCTTGAGAGAAGAAGGAACGCTCGGCAAATATGAATTACCGACCAATTCCATTCTGCATTGCCAAGTATTACAAATAGTTGACCCGAAACGCGGAAAAAGAAACGCAGTCTTTTTTGTTAAACCATTAACTTATACTCAAGGCGATGAAACATTGCAAATTCAAGAAGATATGTATGGAAAGTATACAACGGTAGTTTTGTCAAAAGAAGAAATTAAAAAATTACCTTACTGGAAAATGGTTAAAAATGGTGCTTTAATGGTTGGCAGTTACTTTGTAAAAGGGCTTTCAATCGGCGTAGCGTTTGTAGAAGGTGTAGCTAAAAACGAGCAAGACAATCGCTTAAAATCAGGTGTTACAAATGCTTATGAAGAATCTCCGATTTCTCTTGTGGAAAAAGGCGAGCAGTTGGATATAAAAACAGGCGATGATTTCTATTTTGTATTTAAAACAGAAGAAGACGAACAAGAACCTAATTACACTTATATTCCTGCAGAAGAAAATTAAATAATTTGTAACATTTCGTTACAAAAAGGCAATTTTTGGAGAGAAAATAACTTTATATATATAAGGTTAGATTTATAAAGGTAGAAAAGGTTATGGTATCTCCAATTAATTCACTTACGAATATGGAATATATGCTATATGGCGGAGCATCCGGCGTTAATCCTAATTGCCCAAGCTTTTTAAACGGCTATATGGCTAACCGTAACTCTTGGAATTATCAAATGCCTTTTGGTTATAATAATCAATCAATTTGGAATAACCAATACGGTCAAAATTATGATTATGGAAATGTAGGTGGGGCTTCTGCTACAACATCTAATACTCAACAAGCTTCTCAAACAGGTTTTGGCGCTTCTGCAAGAGATATGGATACACTTGGCAAATACTACTTAAAAGGTATGGAACCAAGCGAATCATTATTGGGTGCAGCAGGTGGTGGTGCAGCATTTGCATTGGTTAATAATATGAGACTAATCACTCATCCGTTTGCTTCATTAAGCTCAGTTGCTTCTGTTGAAAAAATGTTTGCAGATGTTAAAAAAGATGGAACTACATTAAATAAGCTTTGGAGCAAGGGTGAAACAAGCGGTTTGATGCGTGATGCTTATCATAAAATGCATAAGTTGGAAGGTGCTTCTAAATGGCGTTTTGCTCCTTTGTTCAAAAAAAGATTAGATAAAACAACTTATGATACTTTAAAAAAAGAAATGGAATTAGCTTTAAAATCAGGCAATATAGAACAAATTGCAAAAGCTACCGAAAAAATTAAAATTGCAACTGATGCTAAAACAGGCGTTTTACCTGAATTATGGGCTAAAATAACTGGCAACAAAGTTGAAACGATTGCACAAAGAACTCCATGTGGTAGTGATTTGACAAAAATTGCACGTAAAAAAGTAGCTGATGCCGGTACAAAATCTTTATCTGAAAAAATACTACAAGGTTTTAGATCACAAGGTATCAAAGGTGGCGCATTCTTCGCAGCTATGGAATTCTTGATGGATTTCGGTAAAATTAAATCAGCATTTTCTGATGAAGCGTTGAAAAAAGATCCGAATTCAGGTATAAAACAGCTTGGTCAAACATCTGTAAAAGCTGCAGGTTCAATAATTGGTTGGACAGTAGGTGAAGCGGTTGGTGCAGCAGCAGGTGCAAAAATCGGTGCAGCAGTAGGAACAGCATTCTGCCCTGGTTTAGGTACAGCAATCGGTGCAGTTGCAGGTTTGGTTGGCGGTTCAATCGGTACTTGGGCAATGGGTAAACTAACAAAGAAATTGGTTGGTGAAGATGTTGGCTCAAAAGTAGAAGTTGAAAAAATGAAAAAGACTGCTGAAGGTCAACAACAATTGCTTGAACTAACAATTAATCAAGCAAAAGAAGATCGGAATAATAACAAAAAACTTGATCCAAAAGTTGCTCAAGCTTTGCAAAATGTAATCAGCTCATACAATGCAGTTGCTTAATAAAAAATTATTTTAATTATCTAACCTTATAAATATTTAAAAATTCATTCCCCTTTCGTGATAAAATCAATACGAAAGGGTTTTTATTATGAGAAGTGATAATATAAAAAAAGGTATTGCAAGAACTCCGCATAGAAGTCTTTTGATGGCAACAGGAGTTTCTAAGAAGAACATGGAATCTCCATTTATAGGGATTGCGAGTTCGTTTTCGGATTTAGTTCCTGGACACATAGGAATGCGTGATTTAGAACGCCAAATTGAAAAAGGTATTCACTCAAACGGTGGTCAAGCATTTATTTTTGGAGTGCCTGCGGTTTGTGACGGAATAGCAATGGGACATTCCGGCATGCAATATTCACTTCCTTCAAGAGATTTAATCGCTGATTGTGTGGAAACGGTTGCGAATGCGCATCAATTAGACGGTTTAGTATTACTTTCAAATTGTGATAAAATTACTCCGGGGATGCTTATAGCAGCTGCGAGGATAAATATTCCTACAATCATTGTAACAGCAGGTCCAATGCTTGATGGGGAAAGTCATTGTGAAAAATTAACAATGATTAAAGGTGCGTTTGAAGCTATCGGCAAATACAGAAACGGAGAAATAACCGAGCAAAGATTATTAGAGCTTGAAGAGGCTTCTTGCCCTTCTGCAGGTGCTTGTCAAGGTTTGTATACAGCAAACACAATGGCTTGCTTAACGGAAGTTTTAGGAATGAGCCTTCCTTATTGTGCAACCGCAGCAGCTGTTTCTTCTCAAAAACGCAGAATTGCATTTGAAAGCGGAATGCAAATCGTTGATTGGGTTAGACAAGATATCAAGCCTTTAGATATAATTACAAGAGATAGTCTGAGAAATATGATTATTGCGGATTTAGGTATGGGTGGTTCTACGAATTCGTTCTTGCATATTTTGGCTTTAGCAAATGCTGCAGGATTGGGTGAAGTTTCTGTGTTGGCTGACACCTCACCCCAACCCTCTCCTCAAGGAGAGGGTGCAAAGTGCGCTCAATTAGCACAAGAGGTCATTCCCTCTCCACGGGGGATGGAGGGGGCTTATCAAGAAATCCCTCAAACAGTTTCACTTAAAGACTTTGACGAACTTTCTCACAAAATCCATCAATTTGTTAAGCTAGAACCTTCATCAAGCATAACAATGACTGCATTTCATCAAGCTGGTGGAATTCCTGCTGTAGTGGATGAACTTATAAAAAGTGTTCCTGAATTTAAAGCGACAAGAGAATTCGCAGGAGTTTATTCTGATAAATCAATTATTCATCCTTATTCAGAACCGTTTACAACAAAACCGGGGCTGGGAATTTTACGAGGAAATATTGCGCCTGAAGGGTCTGTAATTAAGATTTCTGCTGTTGATGAAAGTTGTTACGAATTTGAAGGCGTTGCAAAAACTTTTGATTCGGAAGAAGACGCGATGAAGGCTTTAGAAAATGATTTAATTAAAGAAGGCGATGTAATTGTTATCCGCTACGAAGGACCAAAAGGCGGTCCCGGCATGAGAGAAATGCTGGCGCCGACATCTCTTCTTGTGGGTAAAGGTTTGGGTACAAAAGCTGCTTTGATAACTGACGGACGTTTTTCGGGCGGAACAAGAGGAATTTGTGTCGGACATATTTGTCCCGAAGCTGCAAATGGTGGTGTAATTGCTTTGATTAATGACGGTGATAAAATAAAAATTGATATTAACAGTCGAACATTAGATTTATTGGTATCTGATGAAGAATTAGAAGAACGTCGCAAAAAGCTTAAGCCTTATACAACAAAAGCAAAAGGTTATTTGGGTAAATATTCAAGAACCGTGCAAGATGCAAGTCATGGGGCTATTGTTTAAGTCAAATGTGTGAATATCATAGCCTTTTTATAATGGAAAATTGAAAGTGGAAAATGGAAAGTGGAAAATGGAAAATTGTTTTAAATTTATCTGTTTAAAATTTGTATAATTGTTTTATAATACAAAAAAAGAACCGCTCATTGAGCGGTTCTTTTTTGATTAACCTCTGATTCCTAATTCTTTAATTAGGCTTCTGTAACCTTCAAGATTTCTATCTTTCAAGAATGAAAGAAGTCTTTTTCTCTTACCAACCATCATCAAAAGACCACGTTTTGTAGCGAAGTCTTTTTTGTTAGATTTCATGTGTTCAGTAAGTTCAGAAATCTTTTTAGTTAACATTGCAATTTGTACTTCTGCAGAACCTGTATCTTTTGCATTAGCACCGAATTTTTCAATAATTTCTTGTTTGTTTTTTAAGTTCATTATTGTATTTCCTTTTAAATTGTGGTCTTTGGAGATTTGTTATCGACTACAAATTCCGCCGAACCGTGTGAGTGACATATTGGCGTAAGCACTCTACATAGCTAAATATATTACAAGCAGATACAAAAATCAAGATTATTGCTTAATAATACTTAATTGTTAAGCATGACTTTCTTCTGTTTCACTAGAATTTTCTTCTGCTTCAGAAGTTTCATTATCTTCGTCTCGATTTTCAGAATTATTATCAGTATCTTCAGTTTCTTCCGAAATTTCAATATTTTCTTCCGAATTTTCTTCATCTGATTCTGCGGATTCTTTAATTTCCTCTGCTTTAGCTTCCAATTTTTCAGCTTCAGCTTTTAAAGTAGCTTCGATTTCTTCTTCATCTTTTGCTCTAATTACAGGAATTGAAAGCATTAACGCAACTTGGTCGCCTTCGTGTTCAAAGTTAAGCTCTAGAAGTTCTTTATCCAATTCAACGTAGCGAGAAAGTAAATCTATCAATTCTCCGCGCATTTGTTCCAAAATTTTTGGCGTTAAATTAGTTCTATCTTGCATCAAAACAAGTTTCAAACGGTTGGTCGCTACTGATTTAGAAGCATCGCCCTGTTCTTCTTGAGGGCGGAAGAACTTAGCCACGGTATTATAAATATCTGTGAAAAGTCCCATCCTACACCTTCGCTTTCAATTTTGCAAAAACATTTTTCAATTTAGCAACAAAACCTTTTGGCTCATCCAAATCTAAAAACGGAACTTCTTCACCTAAAATTCTTTGTGCTACGTTTCTGTAAGCTTTACCGGCAAGCGCGTTTTCATCATTAACAATTGGCTCACCTTTGTTTGTAGATGTAATAATACCTGTATCTTCAGGTATTATACCAATTAGCGGACAAGAAAGAATTTCTACTACATCATCAACGCTCATCATTTCGTTGCTTTTGATTAAGTTTGGACGAACTCTATTTAAAAGAAGTTTGTAACTTGTGATTTCTTCTTTTGATTCCAAAAGTCCGATAATTCTATCAGCGTCACGAATCGCTGACATTTCCGGAGTTGTAACAACGATTGCTTCGCTTGCACCTGCTACTGCGTTTTGGAAACCTTGTTCAATACCTGCAGGGCAATCAACTAGAACGAAATCGTTTTCTTCCTTCAATGTGTCACAAATTCCTTTTAACTGCTCAGCGTTAACTGCTGTTTTATCTCTTGTTTGAGCAGCTGCAAGTAATGAAAGATTAGGATTCTTTTTATCTTTTACAAGCGCTTGTTTAAGTTTGCAACGTTCTTCTATTACGTCAACAATTGTGTAAACAATTCTATTTTCAAGACCAAGTAACAGGTCTAAATTTCTAAGTCCCAAGTCTGTATCAATAAGAACAGTCTTATAACCGGCTTTAGCAAGTGCTGTACCAATGTTTGCACTTGTTGTAGTTTTCCCTACTCCGCCTTTTCCTGATGTAATTACTATAACTCGACCAGTCATTAATCTCTCCTTAATTTTTTATAAATTACTATTTTTCCTTCTTCAATTTGAGCTTCTTCCGGTGTAAACTCATTTGTTTTTTGAACGTAAGGTACGTTCAATGTGTCATTTCTTCTAGCGTAAAGACCTGCAATTCTTAATTGAATTGCGTTTAATTTTAAAGCTCTTACTTTTGCTGTAACATTACCCAAAGAGCCTGCATGAGCGATACCGCCCAAGATGCCCCAAACAGTAATGTCACCTGTTGCAACGATTTCACTACCAGGGTGAGCATCGCCTATAATCAAAATATTACCTTCATAGCTTACAGTTTGACCTGAACGCAATGTTTGGTTTATGTACAAAGTTGGCAAGCTTTCTGTGTTAACTGTATTTTCTTCTGCGCCTTGAGGTAAAACATCACCTGTATCAAGAAGAATGTATTTGCTTGCGTCTTCGTTTTTAATTAAACCTTCGTTTGTAGCAAGTGTTTCAAAATCAGTCCCGAATGTATCTGCATGAATAACTTCTGATAATTCTTGAGTTGTTTCTTCTTCGTAAATATCTTCAATCCCTTCGGTTGTTTCAATTGGGCTTGAAGATGTCGGAATATCTGCATGAACTTCAACAGTTTTGTTTTCTTCAATAGATACAGCTTCTTGTGGTTCATTAACTTCTGTTTTTACAACAACTTCTTCTTCCTTAAGATTTTCATCAGGTTCACAAGTCACAGTCGGTTCTACATTATCTGAAACCTCTGAAACAATTATACCCAAGCTTACGGCAGAAGCTTCCGTTTGTTCTGAATTTGTATCAATAAAAGCAATTGATGCGTCCATTGATTCGATTAAAGCTTTTATGCTCAAAAGTTGAGATTGTTTTAAATCTAAACTTCCTAATTTTAAACAAATATTTTTCCCTTTTACATCAGGATGCTCCATTATCGAGCTAAGTTCAAATACAAGTTGAGTTGTATTTTTTGCGTTGCTTAAATCAATAATAAAGCCATTCTCTACAAAACCTTTTTCCATTTGATTTTCCCAAATAATCTACCACAGTTTTTAGAATAGCTTAAATATTTTTAATATTCAATAAAGTGTGACACAATGTAAATTTTGATTTTTAATGTTTTATATAAAAAAGCGAGCAACATAAGTTACTCGCTTTTAATGATTTGTTCGTGTTTCTTAATTAGAACATCAAACCTGCTTCTCTAGCAGCATCAGCTAAAGCAGCAACTCTTCCGTGATATAAGAAACCGCCTCTATCGAATACAACGCATTCAACGCCTTTAGCCAAAGCTTTCTTTGCGATAGCTTCGCCAACAACCTTAGCAGCTTCGATATTACCACCGTGAGCCAATTTTTCTTTAAGGTCTTTATCAACTGAAGATGCTGAACATACTGTTACATGTTTTTCATCATCAATCAATTGAGCGTAGATGTGTTTTGTGCTTCTATAAACAGCCAATCTTGGGAATTCAGTTGTACCAGCCAACTTAACTCTTAATGCTTGGTGTCTTTTTTGTACTTTTGGTTTTCTAATTTCTTGTTTAATCATTTTGGTTTTCCTTTCTTTGCCCAAATCTGCTTGATACCACTCAAGGATTTATGTGGGCGATGTGTTTTTAGTCTTTAAGTCGTTAGGTCATTAAGGCGTTAAGTTCGTTATAAATTATTTTATAAATGAACCTAAGGACTTTTCGACTTAACGTCTTAACAGTTTATAGTGCTAATTTTGAGGTTGACCTGTAGTTTTTAAACCAATTTGTAATTATACCAATGTCAACCGACCAAATGTCTACGTGCGTACCGTATTTTCTTTGGTCTAGTAGTTTCACTATTGAGGTTGACTTGTAGTTTTTTAACCAACTTGTGATTATACTAATGTCAACCGACCAAATGTCTACGTGCGTAGCACTACTTTTTACCTGCTTTACCGGCTTTACGTCTGATGTATTCGCCTTCGTATTTAACACCTTTTCCTTTGTAAACTTCAGGTGGTCGTTTGCTTCTGATGAATGCTGCAACGTCACCAACTGTTTGCTTGTTAGAGCCTTTTACAGAGATTTTAGTGTTAGC
>CAKVGW010000019.1 GCA_934747325.1 uncultured Candidatus Melainabacteria bacterium
GTTTTTAAAATAATATCTTTATCAAAATTATTAATCAAATCATCCAATTCTGCTTGAGTCATAGGTGCCGGTGTTTTTTCACCTGTTTCAGCGTTAAGTCTTTCGTTTACTGCGTTTCTTAAAATTGAGCAAACTCTTGCATAAGCGTATTGAACGTAAAATACTGGGTTTTCGTCAGTAGAACGCTTTGCAAGCTCGATATCGAAATCAAGCGTCATATCAATGTTGCGCATTTCCATCCAATAACGAGTCGCATCAATTCCAACTTCTTCAATCAAATCATCTAATGTAACCATGTTTTTACGTTTGCCCATACGAACTTCTTCGCCGTTAACAACAAGGTTTACAAGCTGTCCTAACAATACTTCTAATTTATTAGGGTCATAACCTAAGGCTTCTATTGACGCTTTTACACGAGCAACATAACCGTGGTGATCTGCGCCCCAAATATTGATTAATCTGTCATATCCACGTCTTAGTTTGTCGATATGATAAGCGATATCAGCTGTTAAATATGTGTTAGAGCCGTCAGCTTTTTTAATAACTCTATCTTGATCATCGCCGAATTCAGAAGACTTAAACCACATTGCACCTTCTTTTTCGTACAACATACCTTTTGCCATAAGTTCCTTGTAACTTTCTTCAACTTTGCCTGATTTGTGTAAATCAAGTTCTGAATAAAAATTATCAAAATGTACTCTAAAATCTTCCAACAATTTCTTTTGACAAGCTTCCATTTCTTTTTTTGCAAAATCAGAGAAAATTTTAACGTCTAACGCGTCAACATCAGCGCCTGATTTTACATCCGCAATTTTTTCTTCTAAGAATTTTTTTGCAACAGGTACTAAATAATCTCCAGGATAGAAATTCTTTCTTTCAATTTCATCTGTAGGAAAATCTACGTTTTCGCCCAATTCTTGCTTAACTCTGATTTTCAAAGAATTGCCAAGTTTGTTAATTTGGCTTCCTGCGTCATTGATATAAAATTCTTGATAAACTTCGTGTCCATAGAATTTCAACAAATTAGCCAAAGCACTTCCCATAGCTGCCCAACGTCCGTGACCAATGTGGAATGGGCCTGTAGGGTTAGCTGAAACATATTCTAATAAGATTTTTTCAGTCGGAACATTTTCAGGACGTCCATAGTTTTCTTTTTTTGCTAAAACTTCTGCAATAGCGTTTGCTAAAAGTGAATTTTCAATTTTGAAGTTAATAAAACCACCAACTACAGAAACTGAATAATCTTTATTTGAAAGATGTTTTACAATTGCGTTTGCAATCATAGGGGGTGCGATTTTTGCAGAACGCGCTAATGATGAAACGTTTACCGCAAAATCCCCAAAATCAGGATTTTTTGGTTTTTCCATGATGAGAGAGTATTCATTTTCTGCACTCATTTGTCCAAGCTCGTTTGCTTCTATGGCTTTTGTAATGCCTTGTTTAACTTCGTTTAGAAAAAAATCTTTTAACATATTTATCCTCGTATTTTTAGTTTTATTTTTCGGTGGGAACGTTTACGCTTTTCTCACCTTGCATTTATGTTTTGTTATGGATTGTTTCGTCACTCACCGTTCTTCGCAATGACTTGACGTTTAGTATTGCAATGTGCTGTCATTGCGAGGGCGTTCAGCCCGTGGCAATCCATTAAAGGGTGAGGGGTGAAACCTTCACTTTCATATTATAATATAAACATGTTAAGCGTGTTTTCTTGTATCACTATTTGTGTTATGGTCAGCGATTGCACCCATTAATAAACCTCCCAAACCATAAGAAATTACACTACCTAATAATGCAGCCATTCCTTTTTGAGGATTGTGTTTACTATAATTCATAGCATAATTTATAAAACCACAACCGGCACCAAGTGCAAATCCATATTCTTTGCCAATTTTTGAATCATAGTAAGGTCTGCCTTTGTTTGATAAACTAACGCTATCGCTTTCCATAACAGCTTTTTTAGTTCCAACTTGTTTTACAAATTCAGCACTTTCTCTTGCTCTTTTATTCCTTAATGCATCTACCAACATACCGCATCCTAAAGTTACGCCGGATGCAATAATTGCGCAAGGAATAGCACGTTTCTTTAGAACTTTATTAAGTTCAAGTTTCTTTTCAGCATCTTTTAAACCTTCTTTTAATCCGTCATCAATTACTTTTTTATCCTCAGCTGAAATATTTTTAGGTGTAAACATATCAATTATATTTTTAGATTTCTTTTCCAATTCTTCTTTTGTGGTTGGTGAAGTTAATGCGTTTATCCAAGCTAATCCTGCCGGCACAGCCATCACGGCGCCGGCAATAGTTCCTGAATTCGTTTTATAATACGGAGTTCCTTTTTCAGTTCTTTGATAAGAACCCTTAAAATTCGGTTTAACAACATTTCCCTGATTACAATTTAGACTAACATCCATACTACATTTCCTTTATTTTCACACATTCTTATAAAGTTCTAAAAACAAATATTATTGCTTTTTTTGATGAATAAATTTACAAAACTTAATTAATAACTATTATTTTCAACAATTTCTAATTTTAAATATTTACAAAATATCCAACGGATCAACATCAATTGCCATTTTAATATCCTTTGGTAAACTAATTTTATTCAAGAATTTTGACACAAAATCATGCCCTTTTTGAGAAAGCTTATTCTTTATCAAAATCTGAAAACGATAATAGCCATTTAATTTTTCAATTACGCAAGGTGTTGGTCCCAGTGTTTCTAAATATTCCGTAAAACCAAATTTTTCAGTCATTGTAACAAGTCGCATTGCAATTTCCATTGCTGATTTTTCAGCTCTGAAATTGTTTTGAGAAGACAAAATTAAGCGAATAATTTGGCTAAACGGCGGGTAATCAAACTCTTGACGTGCCTTAATTTCTGTTTCAAAGAATTTTTCATAATCTTGAGCCTTCGCTGTTTGGAACGCATAATAATCAGGATTATAAGTTTGGAATAAAACTTTTCCTTTGAATTCACCTCTGCCGGCACGTCCTGCAACCTGAGTCAAAAGTTGAAAGCCTCTTTCTGACGCTCTAAAATCAGGAATGTTAAATCCCGAATCGGCACTCAAAACCCCAACGAGAGTAACGTTAGGATTGTCTAAACCTTTTGCAATCATTTGTGTTCCTACAAGAATGTCTATTTCTTGGTTTTGGAATTTGTTTAAAAGCTCAATATGCGCATTTTTTCTTGTCAAAATGTCGCTATCTATTCTTTCAATTCTTGCGTCAGGATAAAGCTCTTTTATAAGCGTTTCGATTTTTTGCGTGCCGACTCCTGATGTAGAAAGCGCATCACTTCCGCATTGTGGACAATAGTTTGGAAAACTCATTTCTCTGTTGCAATAGTGACATTTAAGTTTCTTTACACTTGTATGCCAAATCATCGGGATTGAACAATCAGGACATTCAATTACGGTTCCGCAGGCTTTACATTGCGTATAAGTCGAATATCCGCGCCTGTTCATAAGCAAAATCACCTGCTGTTTTCTCTCTAAAGTTTCACTAATTTCCGTTTGCAACGGTTTAGAAATTATTCCGCGATAAGAAGCTTTGCCGTATTCTTGCATATTTATTACTTGAGGTTTTGCAAGCGGTGAATTGTTAAAACGTTTGCGCATTTCAAATAAGTTGTTGTTGTTTGTTGCATAATAATAGGTTGAAATGTCAGGTGTTGCAGAACCTAAAAGTAGCGGAGCTTGGTGGAATTGTGCCAAGCGTCTTGCAACTACTCTTGCATCATATCTTGGCGCAGGATTTGTTTGCTTATAAGCACTTTCATGTTCTTCATCAATAATAATTAAACCGATGTTTTGTAATGGTGCAAAAACAGCTGAACGCGCGCCTGCAAGAATTTTGATATTGTTTTTATAAAGTCTTTGCCAAACGTCATATTTTTCGCCTTCCGAAATACTGCTGTGCCAAATTGCAACATCTCTTATACCGAATTTGCGCGCTAAACGTTTTGTAAGTTGTGATGCTAAAGCTATTTCAGGAGCTAAGAATAAAACATTTCTGCCTGAATCAATAACATCCTTTATTAATTTAAAATAAACTTCAGTTTTTCCGGAGGCTGTAACGCCGTGCAATAAAATCGGATTTGGCGATTTTAATTTTGCTTTAATCCCTTCATAAGCTGTAATCTGCTCACCTGATAATTCAAACAGCGGTTCAGTTTCAACGTTTTTAAATATAGCAAGCGGATTCCTGTAAATATATTCTTGTTCTATTTTTACGCAATTTAATTCAGCGAGTTTTTTCATCGTAGCGCGTGTGGTTTTCGCGATTTCTTCAAATTCAATAAGTGAACATTTACCACGTTCTTTTAAAAGTGACAAAATCTCTTTTTGTCTTTTTGTTAGCCCTTCAACGTTATCATTTAAAAATTCAACCGAGAGCTCAACTTTTGCATTTTTTTCTATCAATTTCATCGGAAGAGCTGCATTTAAAACGGTTACAAAATCGGTGCAATAATAATTTGCAACCCATTCTAAAAGTTTCAGGTATTTTAGAGAAAATAAAGGTGTAGGGTCTAATATTTTGTTAATTTTTTTTACTCTGAAATCTCCCGGAAGATAATCAGAAAATCCAACAACAAAAGCGTTAATCAAGCCTTGACGTCCAAACGGCACAAGAACAGCCTGTCCTATTTGAATAAAATTTTTAATTTCTTCTGGTATTAAATAGCTAAAAGTCTTAACTCCCAGCCCCTTAATATTAACTAACACTAACGCATATTTCATAGGATTATTATACAAAAAAGGTTAGTTGTTAACAAGTTAAACTATCAAAAAATTCCTTGTTAGCATCCAATGTGTCTTGACTAGCTACGATAGAATAAGTTGGCGAATTTTGGAAAATTCTTTCTGCAAAACCTACTACATCTTCTCTGGTTATACCGTCAATCAACGTATAAAGTTTGTTCTTATAATCAATTCCAAATTTAGAATTTAATCCACTGTCCAATGAACGTATTTTAGCGTCTGTGCTTTCGCAATCAAGTAATTTTGCTTTCATTGCAAGTTTTGCGTTTTCCAAATCTTTGTCAGTAAATTTACTGTTTTTTAGTTCTCCAATTTGGTTTGAAAAACCTTCAATTGATTTTTTAACATTATCATAAGAAATTTCGCCGATATCTTTATTATCAGTTGTTGTTAAAATATTGCAGGAAACTTCGCCTAAATTTCCTTCTCTTTCAATATTAGAAAATACAGAGTAGGCAAGGTGCTGTTTTTCTCTCAAATTGTCAAACAAACCGATGCTTGAACTTGATAAAATTGTATTTGTAATTTCTCCTAAAACAACTTCTTTTAAAGTATTGTTACATTTAAATTTGTATACTTGCATTATATCTGCTTGAGAATTATTGTTAGCTTTTGTTAAAACTTGAGGTTTCGTGTTTTCGCTGTATAAATCCAAAGTTTGAACTTTATTAGGCTTAACTTTATCCAAATTCATACCGGCATTAATAATATCTTCCTTACAATTTTCTTTATCGGATTTTGGTAAATTTGCGGTTATAATGCCTCTTGCGTTATTCAAAATATAGTTTTTGCAATCTTCTACATCAGCAGTTGTTATACTATCTAAAGATTTTAAAATTTCATCTTTAGAGAAGGTATAAGGATTAGCTATAGCTTCATTATCATAATATAAGCTCAATGCGCTGTCTTGACGTCTTTCAAAAGAATCTCTAACGATTTCTTTGGCTTTGTCTAAATTTTCTTGTGTAATGTTTGGATTATACAAAAGTTCTTTTGTCTTTGCTAACGCAAGTTTTCTATCTTTTTGAGAAGATTGAGCAGTTGCAAAAATACTGTATCCGCAGAAACCTGCATTTAATTTTAGATTATTTTCTTCTTTAAAATTATTCCAGTCATTTTCATTGCTGTTCTTTGTTCCCATAGAATAAATGACATTCAAAACTTCTGTAACTCCGGCTTTTTTGTGATATGGAACATCTGAAATTAAAGATACATTATAGTTAAAGTTATTGTTTTTTGTTTCATAAAAACCTATGTCAAAATTGTTTGGAAGAGTTTGCTCTTCAATGTTTTTAATATCAATAGGTTGTCTTGTTTTTCCTTGGAATGATACATTTACCTGCTTTGCGGGATGAACAAGTGTTACCGCAGTTTTGTTCAGGTCAAAATATTTTTTTACTGCATTATTTACATCATCCTTTGTTAAACCGGATAAAATATTTTCGTAGTCGCTTAAATATTCCATGTTATTGTCTAACACAGCTTTTCCGATGTTATCATTTACGTTTTGAGAAATCTCAAAAGCTTCATTTCTATCCTTAATAAGTCGTTGTTTTAAACGTTCCAAGTCTTTATCTGAAACCTCTTTTAAATTAGATATTGTTTCAAATAATGTTTTTAAAACTTGTTCGCTCTTTTTGTCGTCAGAATTTACAGCCAAATAAGTCATTCTCGGGCAATTTGGATTAGTTCCGATTTTTTCGTTATCAATATAAGGTGATGCATTATATTTTTTTAGATTTTGTTTTAAACCTGACGAATAAGATTGCAAATAAGTTTGCGCTAAATCATAAGCGACACGTTCTTTTGTGTCACTGTTTTTTGGACCAGCAAAGCCTAAAATAATTTCAGTTGAAGTAGCTTTATCGCTTACAAAATCTTTTCTAACAGTTTTATTAATTGGAATCAATTTTTCTTCAAATTTTCTGCCTTTTGAAACTTTGTTGGAATTGAAATTCTTTGCAACAATTTTAATCACATCATCAGGATTAACATCACCTGTTACAACAAGGTTCATATTGTCAGGTGTGTAATACTTATCGTAATAGTCTTTTACATCTTGTTTTGTTAGATTTTTGATACTTTTAACGCTTCCTCCGACCATTTCATCGGTCGGATTTTTGATATTATAAAGAGTTCTAACCGTTTGGTCTAAAGCAATTGTTTGCGGATCGTCCAAAATCATGTTAATTTCTGAACAAACTGGATTTTTTTCTTTTGCTATCATTGCATTTGAGAGCTTTAAATCCTCTGCCATAGACGCAATAACCTGAATTTGTGTTTCCAAATCTTTTTCACACAAAAGCGGAGTAGAATTTACATAATCCGTGATAGCGTAATTCGTACTGGCGTTTGCCCAACCACCCATTGCATCAATTTTTTTGAAAGAATCACCGATTTTTAGTTTAACATGCCCGTTTTCTCCGTTGGTTCCGTTAAACGCCATGTGTTCCAAAAAGTGGCTGATACCTTTAATATTGGCTGTTTCGTTCATTGAACCGACATTGACGTAGTTTTTTACAACTGCAGGTGAACCTTCCATCGGTACAACACTTACCTTGTATCCGTTTGCAAGTTTGTATGAATGGATAGCCAAACCGTTATTAAGTTGAGTTACACCAATCTTTTTATAAGGAGTTGGTAATTTTATTTTGAAATCAGGTGTAACATTAGAAAGCTCTCTGATTGAGTTTGTATTTTGTGCAATATTATTGGTAGGGGCGGAATTATTTTCTTTGCCTCTAAAAAAAACATTATTAATATTACCAACTTTCATAACCATATTATATAAAAAACATTTAGACAGGAAAAATTGCCTAAATGTTAAAAAAAATAAATATTATGTTTTATAAATTAACTGTTGATTAGCAAGAATAACTTGAAAAACTTCCGCCGGAGAAGCTGCTGCCTGATGAAACAGAAACTGAAGATGATGCGATTGATCCGCAAGATTCACCGCCACCTGAGTATGCGATTGCACCGCAAGATTCGCCAGCGCCTTCATAAGCAATAGAACCACAAGATTCACCAAATGCTATAATTGTTGCATCAGATGGGCCTGAATAAAAACTGCAAGTATCAGTACCACCTTCATTTGAAGTAGGAGCAATTAGTGAAGTGTTATTTGAAATCAAGTGTGTAGTCTTAGGTGCAGAATCAGCGCCAATAAATTTAAAGCATGTGTTGTGTGTTTCTTCTGATGATTTAAATGTTAGCATAATCTTAATCCTTACAAAGTGTTTACATATATATAAAGTAAAAAAGATAAGTCAAATTTCAAGACTTATCTTTTTCTTTACATTTATTTACAATTAAAATTGTTTTTTATAACTAATGCATTTGGTATTAATATGTACAGTATGTTATACTTTTATTTCAATGCAAAACATAAAAGAGCATTTTTGTTAAAATATTCTTTTATATATCTTGCTGAATTTTTCTTTAAAAATTGATATAATAACCGACAATGATTCTTTAAGCTCTTTAAACTTTGTGTTTTTTTGTGCAAAATTCGGATCAGGTGTAATATCAACCCAGCCAAAATTAATGTTTTTATTATTTTTTTTACCAATTTGTGTACTATTAGTATTGTTAATTGCTTGAATTTTCATATTTTCTCCTAATCTATTTCTTCCTGATGGTGTTCAAAATCATAAACTCCAGGGAATGCGTCTACACCGGTTGTTTTTCTTGTTACATAATATTGGAATTTAGGTATAAATGTTGATAAGAATGCTGCTGCCACTGCAAAACCGGCTGCAAAATTCAAGCCGTTATACATAAGGTTTTTCTTTTGAACTTTGTCTAATAAAGCTTTGTCAACCTTGCCATCTTTTGCAGCTTTGCAGATTGTGTTTACATAATCTATCATTTCTTTCTTTAATTTGTATAACTTTTTATTAGAAACGTATTTGTATTCAGAACTACTTGCTCCACCGGTGAATTCTTCAAATAGCTTCTTCAACATTTTAGGATCATTGATTTCAGCTTTATTATATGAATCAATTAATTGTTGTTTTGTAAGAACTGCCTCGCCCATTCTTTCAGGTTGAAGTTTTGACATTTCTTTGGCTCTTTCAAGCGTAGCAGAATCTTTAATATATTTTTCTGCTTCTGAAAGCTTAATAACTTCTAACGGTTTTTTATTAAACATTTTATCTAAACCAGAAAGTTTTTCGGTCTCAAATTTAAACTCAGAAGATAAAGCCTGCTCATTTCCTAATATAGCTTTTTTGAATTCATTAACATCCATTTGCTTGTCACCAAGATACTTAGCTAAATGTTCATCAAAAAGCTTAGCTGTTGATGGATTTAATCTTGTAGCTCTTCCCGATTCTACTAAATTTAAAACATTGCCGACATGACCTTGCGCCCACATATAAAAATAAATAGAGCCAACGTCACGAATAAATACTTCACGACGTTCTTCTTTTCTTCTAGCATTATACATACGACCACCGGCAATACCTGCATCTGAAGATAATAGTTTACCTGTGTTTGTGTTTTCTATACAGTTTGTAAATCTATTAATTGCACCAATCGCTCCTGCTGCACCACCTTTAAAAGATGGCTGTTTAGCTTTATTGTTTTGTTGACCGTGTTCTTTTTCCAATCGTCTTTCATGACGTAATTTTTTAGTCAAACCTTGGTTTACTTTTGGCATAACAAAGCCTATGAACAAGTTTGCTAATACAATACTTGTCATAACTTTTGCACCTTTTATTAATGCTACTTGTTTAGGTGAAAATCCTTTTGGTGCAACTTTTTTCATGAAGTTATCAAAAGGAGTTCTTAATAACTTATCAGTACCGACGTCAAAATTAGCTCCAGGTTTCTTTAGAATCTTTCCAACTAATTTGTCTCCAAGTTTGTTTAAAGATGCAACACCACTAAGCCAAACAATTGAACCCATTGATTCTTCAATAAAACGTTCTCTTGCTTCATCCCATTTGCCACGTTTGTAAGCCTGATAAGTTCTTCCTGTAACAACTGTTGCTTCCAATGCAATAATTGGTGCCATTGCATCAGCTTTGGTCATTTTAGTGACAAATTTTGACATATTATGATTAGATATAGGATTCAAAATCTAAAAACCTTTCATATTACACGGCTAGTGTTAATAAAAAATGTGAAGATTATTTTTTGACAATTCTAAGTTAAAATGTTACAAAAGTAAACATTTCTGTAAAAAAACTTAATCTATACTTGTTTTTAGTTTTTGTTTTATTTATGATAGTTCTAAAATGTAAAAGTTAGTCAAAATATAAGGAATAGCAAAATGAATCCTATTATTAAAAATTTAGAAGCAGAATACACAACAAGAGAATTACCGGAAATGAACCCTGGTGATACAGTTAGAGTTTCTGTAAAAATCGTAGAAGGTAACAAAGAAAGATTACAGGCTTACGAAGGTACTATTATCGCTGAACACGGTTCAGGCATCAATAAAACAATCACTGTAAGAAAAGTATTCCAAGGTGTTGGTGTTGAACGTGTATTCTTAGTACACTCTCCACGTATCGACAAAATCACTGTTCAAAGACGCGGTGATGTTAAACGTGCTAAATTGTACTACTTAAGAGAACGTTCAGGTAAAGCAACTCGTATTAAGGAAAAAATTGAAAAAAGATAAGTTGCATATTCACTGGTACCCAGGTCATATTGCGAAAGCAGAGCGTCAACTTAAAGAAAAATTAAATTTGGTTGATGTGATTATTGAGGTACGTGATAGCAGATTACCTTTAAGTAGCAGTTATGCAAACATTAAGAAGCTTTTGGGAGAAAAACCAAGGCTTCTTTTGTTGAATAAAGCTGATTTAGTTGACAGAAATGAACTTAAGCTTTGGGTTAATTATTTAAAAGAAACAACCGGTTGTCCTGTGATTGTTTCTGATGCAAAAAGTGCAAAAGAATTGCCACAAGTTGTAAAACAAGCTGTTGAATTAAGTGAACCTAAAATTCAAGCTTTGATGGCAAAAGGACTTTTAAGACGTCCTGCAAGAGCGATGGTCGTTGGTATGCCAAATGTAGGTAAATCCAGCGTTATTAACAAACTTACAAAATCTTCAAAAACAAAAATTGGTGCAAAAGCCGGTGTTACAAGACAACAACAATGGGTTAGAATTAACCCTAAATTGGATTTATTGGATACTCCGGGGATTATTCCGACAAAACAAGATGATCAAATGCAGGCTGTAAAGTTGGCATTTGTGAGTTCTGTTTCAGAAAACGCTTATTCTCCGGAACCTGTTGCAAAAGCACTTTTGGAAATGCTTGCCGAAAAGCACAAAGAAGAACTTTGTAAACACTATAATGTAGAAAATCTCACATTGGAAGATATCGCAACTAAACGCAATTGGATTATCAAAGGCGAATATCCTGATACCGAAAGAACAGCTATTTTTATTTTAAAAGACTTTAGAGAAGGGCGTTTAGGTTTATTTATCTTAGATGAATTACCTATAAACGAAGAAAAAATTAATAACTAAAGTACTTATCAAAATCCACATCTTCAAAATTACAAAGTAAATGGAATATATCGTCATCATCATCAAGACGTTGAAAATTGTATTCGTCAAAAAGCCAACACTTAGGGTTTATCCCTTTAACGCGCACAATATTTTTCTCTTTTAAAATTTGAAGCTTCTTTTTAACTTCATCTACGGGTAATTTTACTAGTTTAGCGAGTTCAACAGCAGTAATACCATCTTCATGGCTGTACTTTTCAGGAGTTAAAAACATTAACTCCAAACCAACCATCTTTAAATTTGTATCTTCCGCTTCTATACTCATAGCTTGATTATAACACTATACATTTGATTAATCAATTTATGCAGACTATAATTATTGTAAATGGGATGACATCCGGCTGGGTAATTCACGTCTTGTCATTACGAGGAACGTTAGTGACGAAGCAATCCATAAAATCTAGCGACTTAAGAGGATAAGGAATATGAACAAAGATACAACGAAAATGGCAATAATTTGGCTCTGTTTAGGGCACTTAATCGCAGATGTATACAGCGGATTTTTAAACCCTATAATGCCGTTTATTGCATCAAAACTCGGATTTTCAATGGCAATAGCGACTGTAATAATAAGCATTTCTCATATTTGCTCATCCATGTTACAGCCGGTTTTCGGTTTTTTTGCCGATAATATGTTGAAAAGATTTTTTATATTTTGGGGTTTGGTTCTAGCATCTGTATTTATTCCTTTAACTCCTCTTGCTCCGAATGTATATATATTATTAATCTTTATGATTTTAGGTAGTTTAGGCGGAAGTTTTTTCCACCCTCAATCAATGGGGTTTGTAAACCATTTTTCAGGCAAAGACTGTTCCAATAATATGGGAATATTTATTAGCATGGGTTCATTGGGCTTTGCTTTTGGTCCGCTTTTAGCTGCTTTGATTACTCAAGTTCTGGGCTTGTCAATGATTTCTTACACATCGCTAATCGGATTGGCTTTAGCCTCAATAATGTTTTTCTGTGTTCCAAAATTATCAAAGCTTGAAAAGCCTCCGGTTAGAAAAGAATTTTTCAAATCTTTTAAAGATATTTTGTCTAACAGGCAAATGAACTACTTAATGCTGATTTCTATGATGAAATCATTGATTACAAACAGTTCTTGCATACTACTGCCGTTCCTATGGAAATCAATGGGCTATTCACCTTTCTACATTGGTTTTGCTTTATTCTTGTTTGTATTTGCAGGAGCATTAAGTTCATTTTTGAGCCCGAAAGCAGAAAAGCTTTTCGGTTCAAAACCTGTCGTATATTTTTCAATGTGGGCAACTTTCCCAATGATGCTGTTGTTTGCTTTCACTTATAAAACTCATCCAATATTATCACTTGTAATATTTTTTGCAATCGGATTTACGACAATGTTGGCACAACCTGTTACAATGGTTTGGGCGCAAAGAACTCTACCTGAATATAAAAGTATTGTTGCAGGATTTATTAATGGATTTTGTTGGGGAATTGTTGCATTGTGCATGTCAATTTTGGGTGCAGTTGCGCAAAAATTCGGCATCATGAATGTACTTGTACTATTGAGTATTGTACCTGCTGTATCTTCTTACTATGTAAGATTTTTGAAAGAAAAATCATAAGTTAGAAACATAGTTAATAAAACCCTCTCCCCTTCCCCTCTCCCAAGAGAGGGAGTAACTTGTGTTAATTTAATGTAATCAAGTTTGCGTAAAGTGAACGACTTTAGTTCCTTGGAGGAGCGGATTTTCGGTAGGGCGATGTCGAGCGTAAGCGAGCAAGCCCGTAAGAGCAAATAACATGAAAATAACAAGATAAATCCGTAAGGATTTATTGTTATTGGAATGTTATGCTCGCCCGAACAATCCAAGACAGGGTGCCGAAGGTGGGAGAGGGTGGTATTAATCTAAAAACATTTTTAGCAACCTTGCTACTATATCTCCTATCGGCTTCATGCTAAAATTATCTTATGGAAAAAATTGCACAAATCGCAAAAGCAGAATTAAATTTGGTAGATGAGAGTTTATATAATCTATTTTATACGGAGAATGAGGTATTTAAAGAACTTAATCACTTTCTCAAATGTCCAAAGAAACGTATTCGTTCGCTTTTGACAATTCTTTATACAAAAGTGTTTTCAAAAGATGTTAATATCGATTTGTTAACAGCTTCTGAACTTATTCACAATGCGTCACTTTTGCATGACGATGTGATTGATAACGCTGATTTTAGACGTAACGATAAAACTTTCAATAAGAAATTTAATTCTCATATTGCAATTCTAAGCGGTGATTACTTGCTATCACTTGCAACCTCAAAGTTAATCAAAATTCAAAATTGGAATGTTATCAATAATTTTCAAACCTGCATACAAAAAATGAGCGAAGCTGAATTGTTGCAATATTCTTTAAGAGGAAAGTATCCGACAAAAAAAGAATACTTGGAAATTGCAAAAGGCAAAACTGCAGAATTGTTTGTGGCGACTCTGAAAAGCTCAGCAGAGCTAGCAAATTTGGATATCAATAAGGCGCAAAAATTTGCAGACAATTTCGGAATTTTGTTTCAAATAAAAAATGATTTAGAAGCAAATTCTGAAGCAATGGATAAAAATAATAATATTCACACACTCAAAGATATTTTAGGGATTGAAAAAACTAAAGCTTTAATGGATAATTATTTAGAAGAGATGAGGAGTGAGATTGGGGATATGCCTCAAAATGATTACTCAAAAGGTTTAGAGGAATTATTAAGGTTAATATGATTGATAAAGAAAAATTTAAAGCTAATTTAAAAGAAACTGTCGATACAGTCGTTTTTGTAGTAATAGCAGTTATTTTGATAAGATTTTTTGTAGCTGAATTGAGATGGATTCCATCAGGCTCTATGAAACCAACGCTTGTTGAAGGCGATAGAATAGTTGTTGAAAAACTTACAAAGTTTCCTAATTTGATTAAAACACACCATTTTGAAAATACACCTAAGCGCGGTGACGTAATGATTTTTTATCCGCCTTTTGTAAAACTTAAAACAACACCTTGGGCTGTATTTAGTCGTCTGACAGGATTTTTCTGTAAAGATATAGCTTATATTAAAAGAGTTGTGGGACTTCCTGGAGAAAAACTGGAAATTAAACAAGGAACAAACGGTGCTTACAAAGTTTATATCAATGATAAACCTTTGCAAGAAGATTATATTATGAGTGAATATGATTTCCATAAATGTAAAGCCGACATGTTCTGTGGTCCGCTTATAATCCCTGAAGGTCAATATTTTATGATGGGCGATAACAGAGGAAACTCTATGGATAGCCGTTTTTGGGGTACATTACCAAAAGAACGATTTATTGGTCGTGCAGTATTTTTATTCTGGCCTTTAAACCATATTAAAAACTTATAAGCTTATAAAAGTTCCAACTTAAGTTTGAGAAAATTCTAACTATTTTAGAATTTAATTCTTGCTTGAAAACCTTTATTATGATAGTGCGAAGAAGTTAGTTTCTATCGCACGAAAAGGCTATCACAATATTGCGCCGTGGCTTAGGCGTTCTATTTTGTGATGTTCAAGGAAGAAAACTTAAGAAAAGGAGATCAAGTTATGGCTTCAATCACTATTAACACAAACCTTGCGTCTTTAACAGCGCAAAAGAATTTGTCTAGTGCTACAACAGGTATGAACAAGGCAATGGAAAGATTATCAACAGGTTACAAGATTAACTCAGGTGCAGACGATGCAGCAGGTTCTTCAGTTTCTACATTAATGGAAGCGCAAATTTCAGGTTATGATGTAGCAGAATCAAACGCATCAATGGGCTTATCTTTATTGGATACAGCAGAAGGCGTTTTGGATATCGTTGGTGATTATTTACAACGTATCAGAGATTTGACCGAACAAGCTGCCAACGGTACTTACGGAACATCTTCAATGAACGCTATTAAAACCGAAGTTTTACAAAGAATGGAAGAAATTAACAGACTTTGTCAAGTTATCGACTTTAACGGTATACAATTACTTGATGGTACAAGTACTGCTGCTACAACAAAAGCAGGTGTAAATATACAAGTTTCTAATAACTCTGGTCAAGAAAACATTATTAATTTAAAATATACAATTTTCCAATCAGCTAAATGCACAGCATTGTTTATGGATTTAAACGGTAGAAAACAAGATGATTGGTATAAGAGAGGACAAGGCGATCCAAAAGGTGATATTAATTATCCGACATCAGCATTGTATGCAAGAATAACAGGTCAAAAAGTGGAACTATCAAATGGCACTGTTTATGACTATACCGATAAAAAACAGTATGGTGAAGCTATTGCCAAAAGAAAATATGATGAAGATAACGATGGTACAGGAAAAGTAAATCCTGGTTGTATTACAGCAATTTGTGATGCTGTATATACAGACGATGCAACAGCACGTGAATTCTTGCAATTCATTGATGATGCGATTGAAAATGTTTCAAATAGAACAACTTTAATCGGTGCATACATGAACAGAGTTGAATCAGCTGTTGATGCGATAAGTGTACAAAAGGAGAATATTGTATCTGCTAACTCTTCAATCAAGGATGCAGATGTTGCAACAGAATCTTCAAACTTCATTAAGTATCAAATCTTGCAACAATCAACAGCAACACTATTATCAACTGCTAACCAAGTTCCAAGCATTGCGTTGAACTTAATATAAGATTTTTCTTAAATAGTGAATGAAGCCCCCTGCTACGCAGGGGGCTTCTTATTGATAAAATTTGCAGAATTATTATCTATGCTTCGCTTATTTTTTCAAGCATAACAACAGCTTGAGCCTCTATGGCAAGCTTTTCTCCAACGGAATCTAATCCTTCTTTTGTTTTAGCTTTGACTGAAATATCAGTTTCGTCTAAACCTAAAACTTTAGCTAATATTGTTTTCATTTCAGGAATATATGGCATCATTTTAGGTGCTTGAGCAATTATGTTAGTATCAATATTGTTTATCCAGTATCCTTGAATTTGCACCTTGTCATAAACTTTTCTTAACAATTCAATACTATCAGCATCTTTAAATCTATCATCAGTATCAGGGAATAGAGTGCCAATATCGTCCATAGCAAGCGCTCCAAGCAAGGCGTCTATGATGGCATGAACTAAAACATCAGCATCAGAATGACCCAAAAGTCCTTTTTCATAAGGAATTTTTACACCACCGATTATTAATTCGCGATTTTCTGCTAATTTGTGAATATCATACCCTATTCCAATTCTGAATTTTTGTTCTGTCATGAATAAACCTCTCTAATACATCCTGTATATATTAATAATACCACATATTCTATATGAATAACGCTTTTATAAGTTATTTTAATATATCTTAACTTTATTTCTATTATGCCCTTTTTCTGATAAAATGTTAATGTCATAGGGGATAGAGCAATATGAATAAAAAATTATATATATCTTTGTTAGCAGTATTGGTTTCTTTATCATCAATTACAGTAGAAGCTAAAATGACAAAAGAAGCGCATGCACTTTATCAACAGGCTTGTAATTATGAATATAGAAGCGATTACGCGACAGCTATAAGTATTATTCAAAAAGCAATTGCAGTAAACGGTGATGATGCAATGCTTTACACAAAAATTGCAGGATTGTATTCTGATACCGGTAATTATGAAGAAGCTTTAGGCGCATATAAAAAAGCTGTAAAACTTCGTCCTAATGATGCTTTTATTTATATTAGTATCGGTAATATACTTCAAACTTTAGGTGATTATGAAAACGCTTATAATTCATTCATGCAAGCTCAACAAATTTATCCTGAATATAAATACAACTATTTAAATTTGGCAAATATTGAATATTATAGAAAAAATTACGCAAGCGCAATAGAAAATTATAATACTTTTTTGAGTGCTTATCCAGAACATCAGGAAGCGACAGAAAACTTGGCAAATGTGTATTATGCATCAAATCAGCCTGAAAAAGCATGCGATATTTATTCATCAGTTTATAAAAAGTATCCGTCAGCATTTAAAGATTTTGCAAACTATGGTATGGCATTATATGATACAAAACAATTCCAAGCTTCTGCTGAAATGTTAGAAAAAGCTTTGGATGATAACCCTGATGATGAAGCAATTTTAGCTAAATTAGCTCTTTCTTACCAAAATATCGGTGAAAACGAAAAAGCTCTTGAAACATTCAAAAAAACATTTGAGCTTAATCCTAATCTTGTGGCATTAAAATTCGATTATGCGAATTTGCTTGGTAATATGGATAAAAACGATGAAGCAATCGAACAATACAAAGCTTATTTGACGGCTTATCCTGATGATGCGGACGCATACCTCAATTTAGGTTTAGTTTACAAAAAACTTAACAACAACGAGCTTGCACTTTTCAACTTTGAAAAATCATATTCAAAAGATTCTTCAAACAATGAAACAAAAAAAGAACTTGCACTTTGTTATCATAAAAAATGCGATTATGTAAATGCACTAAAATTCTATGATTTGGCTTTAAAATCAGAGCCTGATAATTATGAATTACTTGCAAATAAAGCTTTAACATTACATGCAATGGATAATTACATGACTGCTATTGAGATTTATAAAAATCTTTTGGAGAAACAGCCAAATGAAAGATTGAAACAAAATCTTATGGCAGCGTCGATTGCTTATGGATATCAACTTTTAGATAAACAAGATTATGGTCAGGCAATTTTGTATTTTGAAGATGCAATTGATTTGAATGATAAAGAAGCTTCTGCTTATTTTGGATTGGCTCAGGCTAACGAAAAAATGGGTTGTACTGAAATTGCTTTGACAAATTATGAAAAAGCTGTTTCTTTGGCTCCAGGAAATAGAGAATACAATGTTGCTTTAAGAGATTTTAAAACGGCTAACAAAGCTAAGTTAGAAGTTAAAAAGCCTCAAGTAAATGAACAAGCACTTGGCTATGATGAATTAATCAAAAAGGGTGATGAAGCTTATAAAGCTCAAAAATACAATGATGCGATTGATTATTATACAAAAGCTGTTGTGTTCACTCCGCAAGATAAAGTTACAATGCTTAAAATTGCAAATTTGTATAAACTTGTTGGAAACAATACAAAAGCTTTGAGTTTCTATAATAAGATTTTAACATTGGACGCTAAAAATACTGATGCTTATTTTAATAAAGGTTTAATCTTAGCAAGTCAGAAAAATTATGATGAATGTATACAATGCTTCGAGAAGGTTATAGAACTTTCACCTGATTATCCTTACGCTTACTATTCTCTAGGCTTGGCGTATGAACAAAAAGAAGATACGGATAAAGCGTTAGAATATTATTATTTATACTCAGGTATTGAAAAAGATGAAAAAATGTTAAACGTAGTTAATCAAAAAATTAAACAGTTGGAAAAATAATGAGATTTTGGAAACTACTTATTGTTCTAGTTTTTTGTTTAATCGGATTAACGGCTTGTACTTATGAGCGCGGGTTGATATTATTTAACGTGCAACCGATAACAAGAGAAAACGCTCTTCAGGACCAAAAAGTTTTTAACGAGGGGCAAAGAGTTTATTATCTTTTTATTGCACCTAAAAAAATGAAAAACGAATTTATTCGCGTGCAAATATTCAAGATGACGGATAAAGCACCTTGGGGCGGAAATGAGGTCGTTAGAACAAAAGATTATCGCCTTATGAAAGACGAAAGGTATTATCAGACCAATTATTTTACTCTATATGAGAAGGGACGTTATGTAATGCAGGTATTTTCGCATGAAGATTTTCAACATCCGCTTGCTTTGAATGATTTTTACGTACAGTAACAACGGATATAATCTTTTGTATATATAACTTGTGACTGTGCATACCTTCACTTTTTAGATAAAAGTTATTTAAAAACCAAGTTTATAGCTATCAAAAACTTCTCCAGCTCTACCTAAGCCGGTAATGTGTGTACCCCCTGTAATAACAGGTGGAGTTTCTTCTGGTATTCCTGCAAACAGGTTTCCTTTAAAATTGCTCGGTTGTGTATAATTCACCTTATTTACAGGTGCTGTAGTCCCACCTTGTTCAACTCTTTTGGTACTCGTAATACCTAAGAATGGAAGTTGCAATTTATTAATCAAATTGTTACCCATATTTGTATCCTTTTAACTTGTATATATAATAACGTTTCAAAATTTAAAAAATTGCTTTATATATAAAAATGTTTACAAATGTTAACAAAAATATTTTGAGTGATTTTAAATAACGCCCCTCTCCAAGGGTACTACTTGCCATGATAATTTTTAAAATAATTCTTTGATGTAGCGGGTGAACCCGCACTTTTACGCTCGCTAAAAAACGCTCGCGGTGCGAATGTCGTTCAATTTTAAGCTAATTCTAAAAGCAATTAGCTTTACAAATATAGCGTAAAATTATATAATCATTCTATGAAGACTATTGGAATTATTGCGCTTTCAGGTGCTTGCGATAAAGAAAAAGTTTTGAATGCTAAAAAGTTTTTTGAAACAGAAGGGTTTAATGTTAAACTTTCTGATAATATTTTTGAAAAAGACAGATATTTGGCAGGAAGTGACGACAAAAAGTTGGAAGAATTGCATAAATTCTTTTCTGATTCTGAAATTGATATAATAATGTGCGCGAGAGGCGGTTATGGCGCAATCAGATTAGTTAATAGAATTGATTATAATTTGATTAAAAAAAATCCAAAAATCTTTTGCGGATTTTCTGATGTTACTGCACTTTTGTTGATGATTTATAAGAAAACCGGCATGGTGGTTTATCATGGGCCAATGGCGACGAGTGATTTTGGGGATGAATCCTACCCCCTAACCTCCTCTCTCAAGTGTCGAGAGAATACCTACAACTCTTTTTTGGATGCAATTAAAGGTGAAAAGTTACAATTTCAAGGTAATAAAATTTATAAAGATGATTCAGCGCAAGGTATTATTTGGGGTGGAAATTTAGCGACAGTAGTATCTTTGTGTGGCTTAGATTTTATTCCTGACGAGGATTTTATTTTTTTTGCAGAAGATTTGAATGAACCGGTTTATAAAATTGACAAAATGTTCCAACAACTTATCAATATTGACAAGTTTAAACAAAATTGCAAAGGAATTGTGTTGGGCGATTTTTTAGATTGCGGAAATGAAGAATGGTTGTCGGAATATTTTGAAGAGTTGGCGCAAAGACTTGAAATTCCAATAGCCGGTGGATTTAAGATTACACATGAACGAGAAAAGATTACTGTTCCGATTGGCAGACAAGCTAAACTTGCTGGTAATAAGCTTGTAATCCTTTAATTTTTATGTTAGAATTTCTTTGCCGTACTCCACGGGGACGTAGCGTTCTCTCGACTCGAAGCGATTGCGAGGTGCAGAGCCTGCTGTGAGGGGTACAGAAAGATTGCCTATGTTTATAGGGTCGTTGATAATTTAGATTGTGATGGCGTAAGATATCGAACCGTGTCAGGATGGAAGCATAGCAGCACTAAGGTAATCCTTGCGGGTGTCATATTTCTAAAAAGGAGATTTTATAAACAAAATCAATTTGGCTGTATTTCGATAGGTAGTGGTACGGTATAAAAAAGGGCAAAAGTGTTACAAACACTTTTGCCCTTTTTTATACTGAATTTAAAGATTTTTAATGTTCAAAAAAATTTAATCAGTTGGAGCATATAAATTAACTTAATATTACATAATAATATCTATTATATGGAAATATTTTCTAGTAAAATATTTTCAGAAGGGTAAAAGCTGATGAAAGAATTAGTTTGTTTAGCAGTTTTTGTAATTTTGGCAGCGCTTTTTGCAATAGCAATGGTAGTTGCGGGTTTTGTCTGCCAATATAGAAAAAAATCTGTTATCAAAAACGAAACTTATGAATGTGGTATTGCACCCTCTATGGATGCCCGTATTGAGTTTGATATAAAATATTTTAATTATGCGATTTTATTTTTAATTTTTGATATAGAAACAATTTTTCTTTATCCGTTTGCTGTATCAATAAACTCATTAGGTTTGTTTGCAATTATCGAAGCTTTTATATTTATTGCTCTTTTACTCGGCGGATTATTTTTAGCCATAAATAAAAAAATGTTAAGGTGGTTATAATGAATTTTGTAGTAACTTCAATTGATACAGTTCTTAACTGGAGTAGGGCAAATTCTTTATGGCCGCTTACTTTCGCAACTTCATGCTGTGGAATTGAAATGATGCAGACGGTTGCATCTGATAATGATATAGCAAGATTTGGTTCGGAAGTCTTTAGAGGCTCACCTCGACAAGCGGATTTACTGATTTGTGCGGGAACAATAACACATAAAATGGCTCCCGTCCTTTTAAGATTATATGAACAAATGCCCGAACCTAAGTATGTAATAGCTATGGGTGCTTGCACTTGTGGTGGTGGAATGTTTGCAGAAACTTCTTATTCGGTTGTTAACGGAATAGACAAAATTCTACCTGTAGATATTTATTTACCTATGTGTCCGCCAAGACCAGAAGCTTTGATTGATGCAGTTAGAAAACTGCAAGAAAAAATTAAACAAGAATCAATTTTGGATAGAAAAAAATTTGTAGAATCGCACGTTTCTAAATTAGAAGAAAAAAATGGAATTCTGGAACTCAAAGGAGGTGCGCAATGAATTATAAAGAATTTATGAGAATTTTTGAAGATTGCGAACTCGAAGGGAATAAAATTATTATAAAATCGAATTTGCATGAAGTAATTAAATTTGTAGTGGAGAATTATACTTATAATATTTTGAAAGAAATTGTTGCAAATGACGCAGGAGAAGGCAAAACAGAACTTATTTATCATTTGTATTCAACTGATGATGAAGAGGATTTGCTTATTGCAATTGTTGTGAAAGATGAAGCAGAAACCGTTACGGATATATTTAAATCAGCAATTGCTGATGAGAACGAGGTTTTCGACTTATTTGGTGTTAAATTTATTGGAAATAAAGAATTAAAACGACTTTACATGCCGGATGACTGGAAAGGTTTTCCACTCCGCAAAGATTATGTTCAAGATGATACGAGGTTAGCGTGGAATGACAACAACGAAGCTTAAATTAAATCTCGGACCGCAACACCCGTCTACACATGGTGTTCTTCGCCTAATTTTAGAGCTGGAGGGCGAAAAGATTTTGTCGTGCGAACCTGATGTGGGTTATCTTCACCGCGGAATGGAAAAAATGGCAGAAAAACTTAATTATATACAATATTTGCCTTGTGTAGACAGAATTGATTATTTAGCAGGATTTTTCTATTCTCAACTACTTTGTGATATTGTTGAAAAAGCAATGAACATAGAGCTTACGGATAAAGTCCGAGCAATCCGTGTCATGCTTTTGGAACTTAACCGAATTTCATCACACTTACTTTGGATTGGCGCATTTTTAATGGATTTAGGCGCAGTCTCGCCATTTTTCTACGCTTTTAGAGAACGTGAGATGATTTTAAGATATTTTGAACGTTTGACTGGTCAAAGAATGATGTACAACTATTTTCAATTTGGCGGAGTGCGTAAAGATATTGATTATTTAGAAGATGTAAAAGAAATTCTTTCTATTTTACCTGAAAAATTGAATGATTACGAAAAACTGATTACAGATAATCCTATTGTTTTGAGAAGAACTCTTGGCAAAGGAATTTTAGATAAAGAAAAAGCTTTTAATTATGGAATTACAGGCGTAAACTTAAGAGCAAGCCATGTAGATTTGGACTTCAGAAATCAAGATTTTTTGTACAAAGGCTTTGATTTTAGAACAATTGTTATGAATGAACAGGATTCTTGGGCAAGATATAAGGCAAGAATTTTAGAAATTAAAGAGAGCATGAATATTGTTTATCAGGCTTTAGAATATCTAAAAAAAGCAGACAAATTAGAACAAAAATTAATTAATCCGATTAATTTAAAATTACCAGAAGGAGAATATTATTCTCAAATAGAAGCGCCAAGAGGATTGGCAGGTTGTTATGTTAAATCTGACGGTTCTGATAAACCTTATCGTTTAAAATGGAGAACAGGCTCATATTATGCGGTAAATCTTTTGAGAGAATTACTTGTTGGAGAATACTTGAACGACGCTATTGCAATCGCAGGTTCTTTAGATATAATTTTGCCAGAGGTTGATAAGTAGAAGTGAATTATCTTTATTTTTTATATATAGAATTTCTTACAAAACACAGTATTCCTAAGCTTTTTGGGGATATAACTTTCTATTTTATTCCTTTTTGTATAGTAGCCGTTGCGCTTCTTGTTGTTGTAATTTTTCTTGTGTTAGCAGAAAGAAAACTTTTGGGTTTTTTTACACAAAGAAAAGGACCAAATAGAGTCGGATATTGGGGACTTTTACAAACAATAGCCGATGCATTAAAGCTTTTATGCAAAGAAAATATTACGCCAAACAAAGTTGATAGAGTTCTTTTTAACCTTGCGCCAATACTTGTTTTTATTCCTATGTTTGTTGCTGTCGGAGTAATTCCATACAGTTCAGAATTTACATTTGTAAACACGCAAACTAATGTTATTTTATATCTAATTTTAGTTGCATTTCCTGTTTTGAGTATTTTTCTTGCAGGTTGGGCAAGTAATAATAAATATTCGCTAATGGGCGCAATGCGAAGTATTGCACAAATTTTAAGCTACGAACTTCCTATAACTTTTACCGTTTTATCGGTTATCGCATTAGCTTCTTCAATGAACATGACTTCAATTACTTTAGCTCAAAGTTCAAAATGGGGGCTTTTCGGTTGGTTTGCCTTCCCTTGTTTTTTAGGCTTAATAGTAATGTTTATATGTATTTTAGCAGAGCTTAATCGTTGTCCGTTTGATTTACCTGAGGCTGAAAGTGAATTAATATGCGGATATAATACTGAATATTCAGGCATGAGATTTGCGTTATTCTATCTGAGCGAATATGGCTTAATGTTCGCAAATTCAATGTTTATTGCTATTTTATTTTTTGGCGGATATCTTTCACCGTTTGGGAAATACTTGTTTAGTAATTCGTTTTTAATTTACTTTGAACAAGCTTTTTGGCTATTTCTAAAAGCTTCTTTAATAATATTTATTATGATTTGGATAAGGGCAACGCTTCCAAGACTTGCGTCTTTTGATTTACTTAAATTTTCGTGGGCATATTTGCTTCCGATTTCTATATTAAACCTTTTTGCGATGGTTTTAATTAAGTTTGGAGGTCAATTATGCTAAACGAAATTAAAGCTTTGTGGGACGGTTTATGGACAGTTTTTAAACACTTGTTTAAAAAGCCAGTAACATTAGAATATCCTGAAAAACGTCGTGAATTAAATGACGAATTTCGTGGTAAATTAGAAGTTAAAGGCTGTATCGGTTGCAAAATTTGTCAAAAAGTTTGTCCGACAGGTGCTATTAGTATTGATAAAACGCTAGAAAAAACGGTTTACAAAATAGATATGAAAAAATGTATATTCTGCGGAAACTGTGTTTATTATTGTCCAAAATCTGCGGTTCGAATGACAAAAGAATATGAACTTGCAACTGATAAAAAAGAAGATTTGATTTTAGTTTTTGAAGAGGTGAATAATGCTGAATAATCCTGTATTTTTCTATATAGCATCAGTCGGTATAATATTATTTGCCTTGCTTTCATTGTTTGCAAAGAATGTTATTTATTCACTTCTTTGGGCTATTTTAGTTTTCTTTTTTGGTGCAGTAATATTTTTTATATTAGGTTCAGAATATAACGCAATTATTCAAGCAGCAGTTTACGGGCTTGCTGTACCAATAATTATTGGAATTTCAATAATGTTTAGGGGCAAACCTAAAAAAGATGAATCTGACACTAAAAAATTTATATTGCCATACATAACAATTATGTCCGCAGGAATTTTTGTATTGGCATTTGTTTATTTAATTATGATGTCGCTTGTTATGATGCCTGACACATTTAATTTAATGGATACAGCGCATATAACTGCATTTGATAATATTTCAGCGTTTGCAAAAGGAATTTTTGTAGATTACGTTTGGGCATTCGAACTTGTTTCATTACTGCTTTTGATTGTAATTGCAGGAATTTCGATGTTGGAAAGGAGGGGAGGAAAAGGGAATAAGGTGTAAGCCCCTCTCCAAGGGGGAGGGAATAGCAGTTACCTTATTCTTTTTCTAAGTTATGACTATCTACCACTACTTGTTTATAGGCTTACTACTCTTCCTAATCGGGCTTTTAGGTTCGGTTCTATTGAAGAGTGTAATAAAAATTTTAATCTCTATTGAATTTATGCTTTTAGGTATAAACATAAATTTTATAACCTTTGCAACTTATTGCGACAATATAAATTTTGAAGGTTATATAATCTCTTTATTTTATATCGGCTTAGGTGCAGTAGAACTCGCAGTTGCGTTATATATCTTTTATCTGATGTTTCAGAAAAAAGAAAGTGATAATATAGATAAATATACGGATTTGTAAGAAAGGGGGATTAAAGGGAATAGGAGAATAAAGCGTTAGCCCCTCTCCAAGGGGGAGGGAGAAGTTGTTAGCGAGGCTATGACGAGTGTTACAACTTCGGGAGGGGGCTTATTATGATTGTATTAAAGGAAATCCCCCACCCGAATTTCTAAGTTTCGCAAAGCTCAACTTAAAATTCTACCCTCCCCCTTGGAGAGGGGCTAACGCCACAGAATCTTATTCCCCACCCATATGCCAAACATAATACTTGACAACACCTACCTAATTCTACTTCTCCCACTATGGATATTTTTAATCATAATGGGCGGACGATTTTTCTCTGTTTATGTAAATAAAAGAATTATTTATACATTAACACTTTTATCATCGTTTTTAGGTGCGCTTTTGTGCTCAACCAGTTTACTTAAATTCGAAGAAACAATCGAACAAAGTTTTTCGTTTATAAAAATAAATAATTTTATGATTACTTGCGGAGTACATATAGATAAATTATCACTTATAATAGCTCTTTGTTTGTTTGTCATAAGCTTTTTGGTGCAAGCGTTTTCAATGTTTTATATGAAAAATGAAGCGAAAATTTACAGATTTTTTGCATACTTGAATTTATTCAATTTCACAATGGCAGGACTTTTATTCAGCCCAAACCTTTTCCAAATGTATTTCTTTTGGGAACTTGTCGGAGTGATGTCTTATTTGCTTATTGGCTTTGATTACAAGAAAAAAGAAAAATCCAATGCTTCTAAACGAGTATTTCTGATGAATAGAATCGGTGATACAGCCTTAATTGCAGGCATAATTTCGGTTTCTTACTTTATGTATAATTACGCCGGAAATTCTTCTTTTGCAACTTTGTCATTTGAAGATATGAATGCTATTTCTACGCTTTTATGTGCATATACTTCCACACCAATGTTTTACGTAATTTGCGGTTTGTTCATAATCGGTGCTGCCGTAAAATCCGCACAATTTCCGTTTTATACATGGTTACAGGATGCAATGGAAGCAAAGCTTCCCGTAAGTGCGCTTTTACACTCGGCGACAATGGTTGTAGCCGGTGTTTATTTGCTTATTAGAATGTTGCCGTTCTTTAGCTTAGATAATAATTTATTAATATTTATTATAAGCCTAGGACTTCTAACCGCGCTTGTTTGTTCTGTTTTAGCTTCAATAGAAACACATCCTAAGAAAGTTTTGGCATACTCAACTTCTGCCAATTTAGGTTTGATGTTTTTAGCCGTTGGAACTCAAAACGTGAAAGCTGCAGTTGTATTTTTGGTTGCACATGCATTAATAAAATCAATGTTATTTTTAGCGTTAGATACAAAAAACAGTTATGTCGGCTATGTAACATTCTTACTCGGCGCGCTTAGTTTGTCAGGTTTAATTTTCTCAGGCATGATTGCTAAAGAAGTTATTTTTACTTCATTGAGCGGATTTGAGGCAATTGTATTTTGCATAATTTCATTTGTAACGGCTTTTTACATAATGAGAATTTCTGTTTTAATGATTCAAAATGAAAAACTTGAAAATAAAATTGATTGGGCAGAATACTTACCAATTGCTATATTATTTATTTTAAATATCGCATTTTATTTCTTTATAAGACGTCATAGCGAATACAAAATAGCAGAACCTTTCTATACTGCACTTGCAGGCTGGGTTGTTGTTTATATTTGTTATATGAAAAATTGGCTTACAAAAATAAATGAAACACCAAAATTTTTAGAAAAATTTTATAATAATATTTTGAGTTTTGTTTATGAAAGAATTGCTTTAGCTTGCAATTTTGTAGACGTGAAGATTCTAAGTAATTACAAACCTTTTGGTACAGTTTTGAAAATTGGAGTTAAAGTTTCTGATTTTATTGAAACATATATAATGAACGGCATTGTAAATATTGTGGCGACCGGCTCTAAAAAGATTTCTGAAACAGATTCAATTTTGCAGAGCGGAAATGTACAAACGTATAATGCGTATGCGTTTATTTTAGTTACAATAGTAATAACGTTCGTAATTGTGACGTATAAATGGGTGCTTAGTCAAATGGGGATTGGATAAATGAGAAAAGTTATCGGTGCAAAAAATTGCACCCTACAATCTATTCGTCCCCCTCACCTACAACCCCTCTCTCACAAAAGGCGAGGGGAGTAAATAACAAATAACGGAGAAAACGATGAACATATTTTTATCAATACCATTTTTAATATTCATGCCACTTGTAGTGTCACTATTTGTGATATCACCTTTATTTACAAAAAACGAAATTGTAGTGCGTCGTTTTACAAAAGGCGTATGCTTATTCCACTTTTTGTATTCGATTTTGATGCTGGCATGTTTTGATTCGGCGAACCCGTATACAAGTGAAATTCATTTTTTTGGACTTGATTGGGTGCAATCAATCGGAGTTAAATTTGCGTTTCAAATAGATTCTGTATCAATGATTTTAACGGTTTTAACTTCGTTTGTATTTTTACTTGCTGCCTTTGCAAGCAAATTAAATATAAGAAAAAGTCACAAGTTTTATTACTCAATGCTTTTACTTTTGATGGCATCAATTCTTGGTATTTTTACAGCGTCCGATATGTTCGTATTCTTCTTGTTCTGGGAATTAGAACTTATTCCTGCTTATTTTTTAATTGGCGGGAAATGGAGAGAAGAAGACGAAACCCAACTGGAAAACGCAAAAAAATCAGCAGTAAAATATGTTTTGTTCACATTTTTAGGAAGTATGATTATGCTTTTAGGCATTCTACTTTTGCATTATTATAACTTTATTTCAAACGGAATTTTGTCTGCAAATTTTGCGGATATTGTAGACTCTGCAATTCCTGATTATATTCAAAATTTAATCGCAATTTGCCTTCTTATCGGTTTTGGAGTGAAACTTCCGATTGTTCCTTTGCATACTTGGTTGCCTGATGCGCACACAAATGCGCCAACTCCTGTCAGCATGATTTTAGCAGGTATTTTACTTAAAACTGGTGCGTATGGGATTTATAGATTTAATTATGAAACCATGCCTGTATCTTTTAATTGGCTTGCACCTACGTTGGCAATTTTTGCTCTTATAAACATAATCTATACAGCATTTATTGCTTATGCTCAAACCGATATCAAACGTATCGTTGCTTATTCAAGTATTTCTAATATGGGCTTAATTTTATTAGGACTATGTGCTTTTGATAAAATCGGACTTTCAGCGTCAGTTTTCCACATGGTGGCTCACGCACTGGTAACTTGTGGTCTGTTTATGATTGCAGGAATCGTATATTTGAGATTTAAAAATAGAGATATTAACACGCTTGGTGGTATTGCAACAGTTATGCCGCGTTTGTTCGGTTTTGCAACACTAATTGTGCTTGCGTCAATTGGAGTTCCTGCTTTTGCGCCATTTGTGAGTGAAATTTTAACAATAATCGGTGCAATGAATTCTGATTTAAGTGAAATTTTAAAATTTTCTGCTGTCTTTTCATTGCCGTTGTTAATTTTGAGTTCTTGTTACATGCTAAAATTCTTGCATAGAGGATTTTTTGCAGAGCTTAAACCTGAATACGAAAAAATCAACGACATATCAGTTCATGAGTTTCTGGTTCTTGCAGCAATTTTAGCAGGGTTGGTAATTTTCGGTTTGTATCCGAACGCAATCTTGGGAATGATAGGATAAGGAGTGCACAATGCTAAACGATATATTTAATGTACTTCTTCCACAAACTTGCTTAGGATTTTTTATAATTCTTCAACTAATTTTATCTATGTGTATTTCGCCAAGACAATTCAGATTTGCGCGTTTAATTTCTATCATAGGAATATCATTGAGTATTGTATTTCTTTCAACGGTGCAAACAGAGCCGCAATATTTTGCATTTCGTAATTCTTTAATGTCAGACAGTTACACCTTGTTATTTGATTTTGCGGTTTTATTATGCGGATTTTTTACGGCACTTTTAACAAAAAATCTTGTTAAAACAATGAAACGACACGCATATACTTTTCATGCAATACTTTTAACTGCAATTTTTGCGGCTATGAACATAATTTCAGCGAACGATTTTTTGACGCTTTTTGTGTCCGTTGAATTGATGAGTTTTTCAACTTATTTCTTAATTGCATCATCAAAAGGTTATTATTCAAAAGAAGCAAGTTTCAAATATTTATTAACCTCTGCTATTTCAAGCGGTATATTTTTGTTTGGAGTTTCGTATTTGTATGGAATTACGGGCTCTTTGAATCTTACAAAAATTTATGAAGTTGTAGCTAATCAAGAACCTTCAATTATGTACTCAATTTCAGCCATAATGATAGTTTTAGGACTTATTTCCAAACTTGCGATATTTCCGTTTGCAAACTGGGTGATTGATGTTTACAAAGGCACAGAAACTTCAATTTTGGCGTTTTTATCAACAATTCCAAAACTCGCAATCTTTGGAATTTTATGCAGACTTTTGGTTTTCCCTTTGAGTAACAGCTTTGAACTAACTTTTGCTGTTGCAATAATAGCTTTAATTACGGCACTTTGGGCGAATACTTATGCAATTCGCGAACACAACGTTAAAGTTATTTTAGCGTGTTCAGCGTCTGCAAATTCATCTTACGCGCTTTTAGCAGCAAGTCTTGTGTCAGTTTATAATTTATCAACAGTAATTTTTTATCTTTTGTGTTATGTCCTTATGAATATTTCAGCTTTTGCATTTTTAAATATCTATAACGACAAAAATTCAATGAACGTTGAAGATTTTAAAGGAATTTTTTACAAAAG
>CAKVGW010000020.1 GCA_934747325.1 uncultured Candidatus Melainabacteria bacterium
CCTCAAACTCGCACACAAAGCCAATTACCCGAAATAATAGCACCATCTGTCATAATCGAAACAACTCAAAAAATACACTGGTCGTTAAAATACATTTGTGGTTTAAAAGAAGCAAATGGAGGAAAGAACCACCACGGTGGTGAGAATCACCCCAAATATTAAAAAATCCCAGCGGCTAACTGGGATTAAAAATTTGGGCAGGGGTGGATTCGAACCACCGTACACTCTCGTGAACAGATTTACAGTCTGTCGCCTTTAGCCACTCGGCCACCTACCCATATTAAATTGTCATTAAAAATGCCTTTGACGAGATTTGAACTCGTGGCCTCTCCCTTACCAAGGGAGTGCGCTACCCCTGCGCCACAAAGGCATATTTCAGAAACTATTTACTCCCTTTGGAGTGCTACCTCTCATAAAAGATACTCAATCTTTTATTCGGCAGAGTCCCTGCGCCACAAAGGCAAATGCCACAAGGGCTGTAAGAGAATCCTCTCTTTATTAAAAAAAGCCGGTAATAGGAATCGAACCTACAACCTACGGTTTACAAAACCGTTGCTCTACCGTTGAGCTATACCGGCGACAAGATTTATCTTAACTTAAACATTTTTTAATGTCAACAATTTTATTTTTATTGTAAGAGCAAAATAGAAATTTCCTCTTTTTAGCAATATTAAAATTTCGCATAAGAACCGATTATTCTGACACTTTGACACAACGGCTCAAGTTCAGATATTAATTGTTTAATAATGTCATCTTGTTTATGTCCGTCAAAATCAATAAATACAGCTTGTTCTTCTGCATTATTATTCATCATTTTTGAATTAATTTGCGTTATATTAATATGATACTTAACAAAAGCTTGTACTATATCCAACAAAGCCCCTTGACGGTCTTCTAAGAAAAGAACAAGGCTTGTTTTGTCTTGGCCCGTCGGTTGCGTTTCCCCATCGCCAATTACTATAAATCTTCGCTTATTATTTTTATCATCCTCAATATGCTCTTTTAAAACATTCAGATTATAAATTTCAGCGGTTTTATGAGTTCCTATTATTGAATAAGTCAAGTTATAATTACTCAATAATCTTGCTGATTCATCCATGCTTTCAGCTACAACAATATTCAATTGTCTTGGCATTTCGTCTTTTACGAAGTTTTTACATTTACCCAAAGCATTCGGATTCGCAATTAAACCGGTTAAGCTGTAAAATTCGGTTGTCTTAGACAATATACAATCATTCACCGGTATTATTGTTTCTGCCAAAATTTGGATATTCTGATTTTTTGTTTGTATAAGATTATCTATAGTTTCTCTAATAATTCCCTTGTAAGTTGTTTCTACAGGTAAAACCGCAATCGCATTACAATTTTCATCCACATATTCTATACATTCTTTGATAGAAGTAAGTGAGCGTTGGTATAAAAATAAATCATACGCATTAAAAAGCACATCTTTTGCAATTTCCGAATATGAACCACCCATACCCAGACATACTACTTCATTAAAATCTTCAAACATAATAAACTCCGTCTATAAGAAATATTATACTACAAAGTAGAATTATAAAAAATAAAAACAAATAGATATTAAATTTATATTAAATTTAATAAGTACGGATTTACATCTAAAATTAATGAAGTATTATATTAATAAAATTTATAGAAAGGAATTGAGTATGAGCGTATTTGAAGCCGGAATGATGGTATGTTTTGGTATAAGCTGGCCGGTTGCAGCCTTAAAAACATATAGATGTAAATGTGTGCACGGAAAAAGCATTCATTTTTCTATGTTAATTTTATTAGGTTATATTTGCGGAATCACACACAAAGTGCTGGATGACATGGATTGGGTATTTTGGTTGTACATTCTAAACACAATATTCCTGTTAATTGATATGTTTCTATATTGGAAATACAAAGATAATAAAGCTCCGGTAGAAGAAGATGTTGAAATCAATGAAGCAGTAGATGCTTAAAGTTTAAATGGCGTGAATGCAAAGCATTCACGCCATTTAAAAATATATTTCGTTCTACATGTTAGCTTCCGGTTACACCATCTTTACTCTTTTGATAATTTTTCTTCATTTCTTCTTGGCGTTGCATTATTTTCAGCATTGTTGCCATATCCATTTGCTGAATTTTGCGCTCATATTCTACTTTTTTAACTTTTTCATCAAATTTCTTAGCTTCTTTTGCATCTTTTTCTTTGGCTTTTGCAAGTTCTTTTGCTTGTTTTGCATCAAATTCAACTTCTGAAACTGGAATAACTTCAGCTTCTTCTTCCATTCTATAACCTACAATAGAAATCGGAATACTTGAGCCTGTCAAAGATTCCAGCCTTGAATTTTCGCCATAAACATCAATACTCCACGTTCCTAAAAATTTAGGAACATCACCTGTGTATGCGTAAGCACAAACAACAACTCTGTTTTCATCATTAGCGTCAAAACCTAAAGGATAAATATCCCAACGTTTTTCATCAAAATCGACTCCACCCGCTTGTGCCCAATAATTCACAATGGCATCTCTTATTTGTGGTAACTTTTGAGCTTCTTTTCTATTAAAATCATATACCCATAAATTTGTCTGCCAAATTCCATCATGTCTGTAACCGATTTTTTCTTTAACTACAAGTTTTGTATTGTCACTTGAAAAATCAATCGGAGTGAGCGTTCTAAAGATAAATTTTGTATCAATTGACTTATCAGTAGAAATCAAAGGTTTATCAACTTTGTTTAAAATATTAGCTTTCTTGACTTTTTCAATATCCGATAGCGAAGGGTCAAGATTTATTAAAAACAAATCACAACTTGTACAATCAGACTGCGCGTAATAATAAACCGCAGGGTAAACCAATTTTGTAAAATCTCCTGAAACAATTCCTTGAGCGTTTATTTGTCTATCAAAATTTAATTTTCTTGGCAAACTCAACTCAGGACTGCCAACGGGGTCATTATATTTTACAAGATGAAATTTCTTTTGCGGAACATAAACCATGTTTTCATCTTTTGGCATCTCTGCTTTATCTAAAATTTTTGCACTAATTTCACGTCTTGATTTTGCTCGAGATTCATTTTCGTATTCTTCAACCGTCATATAGCCTGATTTAGGCATTTTACTTTTTTCGTATTTTTCAGTTTCACCGACTTTATCAACGTTATTTCTATAAATTGTTTCAGCAACAACTCTATCCTGTTTTTTCATAATAGGATATTTCATTTGGTTGAAATGGATTTTTGCAGCCATTATCATGCCGGCTAATGCTTCAAACATTAAACTAATCCTTCTTTCATTGCTGTAACGGTTGCTTGAGTTCTGGATGAAACACAAAGTTTTTGCAAAATACTGTGAACGTGAGCTTTTGCAGTCGCTTTTGTAATAACTAATTTATCTGCAATTTGCGGATTAGAAAGACCTTCAACCATAAGTTCCAAAACATCCAATTCTCTTTCTGTTAAACCGTAGGAATTGTTTGATTTTTTAGGTTCAGGTTCTGTAACAACATTTGCGCTTGGTTTTTGAAGGTTTGAAAATACCATTTTTGCAATGCTCGGATCTATCCAACCAACACCTTCATAAACGGATTTAATCGCGGAAATTGTTTGTTCAGGTGTTGCACCTTTCATAATATAACCGTCAGCACCGGCTTTAAAAGCTTCAAATACATCGTTTTCACTATCACGTGAAGTAAAGATTAAAATTTTAACGTCAGGATTAAACTCTTTAATACGTTGAGTCGCTTCAATACCGTCAATATTTGGAAGTCCGATGTCCATAAGAATTACATCAGGTGAAAATTCACGAGCCTTTTTAATTCCGTCTAATCCATCTGCTGATTCTGCAACAAGCGTAATACCTTCTGCTTTATCTAAAAGCATTGATAAACCCATTCTATAAAGTTCGTGGTCTTCAACTAATAAAGTATTTATCATACTAAACTTCCTTCTTTTTGAATAACTGAATCCGTAAGCAGGAATGAAAACTCACTGCCCTTATTTAACGTACTTTCCAACCAAATTTTACCACCATGCGATTCTATAATTTGTCTTGACAAATATAAACCTAAACCTGTGCCTGTTGAACGTTTTTTGCTTGTGCCTTGTGAAAATCTTTGGAACATGTTTGGAATATCTTCTTGAGGAATTCCCGAACCGTTGTCGGACACAGAGAAAATTAAGTCATTACCTTCATTTTTTAAAGTTATAACAACTCGTCCGCCATTTTGCGTATAATTTATCGCATTTCCGCAAAGATTGCAAATTACACGTCTGATTTCACTTCTATCAGCGTTTACGGTCAAATCTTTGTTTGTACATTCAATCTTAAATTCAATTTCTTTTGTTTGTGCAAGCGGCTGCAACTCATTATACACTTGCTCAACAAGATTATACATGTTAAAGTTCGTTTTAGTTAACTCTAACTTATCCGCATCATATTTATAAACTTCTAAAAGAGCATTAACTAAGCCCAGCAAATCTTCGTTACTTTTTTGCATTGTCGCAAGTAAAAGTTTTTGTTTTTCATCCAATTCGCCCAAAGCACCGTTGAGGAAGAATGTTAGTGTTTGAATAGCAGCTAACAATGGAGTTCTCAAATCGTGTGTAAGCGTTGCAATAAAATCATCTCTTAATTTATCTGATTTTTTTTGTTCAGTCACATCCCTAATTACACCGACAAAACGTTTATATTCGTCATCAGGATTAATCCTTGCAAAACTGATTTCTACAGGCGTTTCAGTATTGCTCAAAGGATTTTTGATGTAGAATTCTCTCAAAAGTAGTTCGCTTTCATCAAGCTTATGTAGTTCTTTTGAAATAAAAGTTTTTTTGCTAAACAAATAATCGTCAATGGAGGTCATTAACAATTTCTCCCCAACAAGTCCGATTAAAGTTTCGCATGCCGGATTTACTTGTTCTATAATTCCGTCTTCATTAATAATTACAATTCCGTCAGCACAATAATTAAAAATTCCTTCTAATTTTGCATTAGATTGTTTCAAGTCTGCTGTACGTTCTTCAACTATTTGTTCCAAGTTGTGTGAATATTTTTCCAATTCTTTTTTAGCTTCTTCTAATTCAGAAATCTTTTGTCTTAATTCGCTTAAAAGATAGCTTCTTTCAATACCATTTTTGATATTGATAATTAAGTCATCATTATTCCAAGGTTTTTCAATGTATCTGTAAAGCCCGATTTCATTGATAGCCTTAATAGCGTTTTCTTTATCAGCGTAACCCGTTAGTAAAATTTTACTCACTTCAGGGTAAAGTTTTTTTACTTCTGATAAAAATTCTAAACCATTCATTTCAGGCATCAAAAAATCTGAAATTACTAAATCCGGTTGATTATCTTTTAAAAAAGTTAATGCATCCTTTGGACTATTAAAAAAATGAGCATCAGAAAAGCCTTCAACTTTAAGCAATGTCTTAAACGCAGAAGTAACTATTCTTTCATCATCGACTACTACAATCTTCCCCTTAATCATATTTCTATATTAACCCAAAGATTAATATTAGACAAATTATTAACTTTTATAAATAATATGTTATAATCAAAGTACAAATTTTTAATTGGAGAGTTTTTATGATGAACCGAAATGGCTTTACTTTGATGGAAATTTTAATTTCTTTAGGAATTGTCGGAGTTGTTGCCGCTGTAACAGTCCCGTCACTGGTAGGCTCCACTAACAACAAGAATATTGGAAATGCCCTCGCAAGAAGCGTCGAACTTATTCAACAAGGTTTTACTAATATTAAAGTTGAAGCACAAAAAAACAGTGCAGATGACACCGTTTTTGAAAACCTTGCAATGATTAAAAAAAGCGATTTAGGTTTAGACGGAGAAGCATATATAACGGACGACAATTCTTTCTATAATGATACTAGAAGTTTTTTAGGAACAGAAGAAAGTAGCTACAACATTAATAGTATTAAAAACTTTAGCGGAAGTGATATTGAAAACAATTTGCTTCAAGACTTTACTGCATATAAATTCAACAAAGCAAATATGGTTGTAATGTTTCAAAATGTCACAAACAACGACATTGCAAATGCTGACAATGACACCATCATATCTAAAGTATTAATTGATGCAAACGGAGTTGCCGGTCCTAACAGGTTTGGTAAAGATGTTTTCTTGTTCGGCTTAACTAATGCAGGCACACTGATTCCTGCAGGAACAGAACAATACAATGATTTTGATAACACTATAACAACAGGAGCTTGTAGTGGTGCTAGTGTCGGAGATGGTACAGCATGCGCTGCTCGAGTTATGGCAGATAAATGGCAAATAAAATATTAATTTTTGAATAAAGAAAGGAAAATAAAATGGCAGAAGCAAAAATTTTGGCAACAATCGATAGAACAGATACAGAACAATTACAAATTTCTATTTCAGAATATAAAGGTAAAAGTTATTTTAACTTGAGAATTTATTACACGACAGATGAAGGTGCAACTTGGCTTCCTACAAAAAAAGGCGTAACTTTTGCTCCTGACCAATTAGATGTATTGTCAGACGCTATTGAAGAAGCAAAAAAAGAGTTTATGGCAGAAGAATAGAGAAGAAAGCAGAATAGTTGATAAGTTGAAAAGCGGAAAAGTTCGTTATGTTCGCTAACGCTCACAATTTATTTATGTTTATAAACAAACTTTTCAACTCTTCAACCTTTCCACTTTTCAACTTAGTAGAAAAAGGTCTTTCATGAGTATTCAAGACGAATTCATAGCAACAGTTTCACATGAGATGCGAACACCTCTTACAAGCATAAGAGGTTTTTCGCAAACTCTTTTAAACTCTTGGGATAAAATTAAAGACGAAGATAAAAAGAAATTTATCGGGATTATCGAAGATCAGTCAAATAGACTTATCCACCTTGTTGAAAATATTTTATCCGTTTCAAAAATGAATGCGGGAAATCAAGTTCTAAAACAAGTTGACATAAACGCTTGCATTAAAAGAGTTTTGCCTATACTGGAAGAACAGCACAAACAAAATAAATTTGAAACAAAATTGAGCAAAGAAAACCCGATTGCATATATTGACGAAGATAAATTTCAACAAATTATGACAAATCTTATTGATAATGCCGGCAAGTATTCAGAAAAAGAAATTATTGTATCAACTGAAATCCAAAACGATACAATAAAAATCAAGGTTCAAGATTTTGGCGTTGGTATAAAAGAAGAAGATTTTAATAAAATTTTCCAAAAGTTTTCAAGACTTGAAAACCATTTAACAAGTAAAACTCAAGGAAACGGTTTAGGACTTTATATAACAAAACAACTTGTTGAGAATATGGGCGGAAAAATTGGTTTTGTAAGTAAATTTGGTGAAGGTACAACTTTTGAAGTTGATTTTCCGATTTATAATCAAGAGGAGGCTCTAAAATGCTCTCAAATGTCTTGATTATTGACAAAAGAAAAGAACTTTCAATAAAATACAAAAAAAGTATTGAAGATACGGAAACTTCGGCGGTTATTTCTCGAGATTTAAAGGACGCCTTACATTACATACAGCATGCTGAACCTGATATAATCATAATTTCTGATAGTTTAGAGGAAAATCTTTCAGATTTGTGCAGAAAAATTAGAGCGTTAACTTATAATACGCGCCCCGTGATTATTGCGCTTTCAAAATCAGCTGACACAAATGATAGAATTCAGATTTTAGAAAACGGTGCCGATGATTTTTTAAGCGAGCCTGTTAATATAGATGAATTCAAAATGCGAATCCGAGCGCATTTGAGGCGTGATATAGAATCAAATTTGGATTCAAAAACACTTTTACCAAATAAAAAATTTGTAGAAAAGAATTTAAAACGTTTGTTGAATAACGATAACAAGCCTGCAGTTTTGTTATTGGGTTTAGAAAACTTAAAAAACTACAAAAGTGTGTACACGGATGTTGCGGGTGATAAACTTATTCAAACTCTTGTTGCGATTATCAAATCAACACTTGATAATGACGATTTTTTAGGTCAATTAGATGACGAAAATTTTGTAATAATTACAAGTCCTTATACTGCCGAAAAAATGGCTGTGTTTTTGACTTTTGCATTTGATACGGTTGCACCAAAATTTTATTCTGCGCAGGATGCAAAACGCGGATATATGTTGCTTAAAGGTGACAGAATGGCAGGCATGAGAGCTAATTTTGTTTCTCTTTTAATCGGTGGTATTGTTGATAATTATGAACAGATTGATTCGATAGAAGCGTTGGAGCAAAGGCTTTTTTCAATCAAGAAAATTGCAAAAATCCCGAGCGGTTCAAATTATGCAATAGATAGAATTAAACTCGCAGGTGAGAATTCGGTAGTAGAACCTAAAATAAACAATTCTATCTACATAAAAGAGCCTGATGAAGCATTGGCATTACTTTTAAGGACAACACTTGAACTTCAGGGTTATGATGTAACTGAAAATTTAAACTTGAATTCATCCGAACAGCCTGCTGTTTTAATTATTGACAGCAACGATGATTTGTCAGGTTTGGATTTTTGTAGAGAAATTAAAGGCAAACAAAATTTTGTTAATACAAAAATTATTGTTACAACGACGGTTCACAATAAAACCGCTGTTTTAAACACTGGAGCAGATTTATACTTACCAAAACCTTACGAAATTTCCGATTTAATACGTTGGATAGAATTCTTTAGAGGATAACGCTTTATGTTTTTTGTATAATATCACTATACACAAACAAGTGAGCTTTATTTTGCTCAGAATAAAGGATTTTTATGCAAGAAGTTAAAATAATAGGTGCCGGATTAGCAGGTTCAGAAGCTGCTTTACAACTCTCTAAAAAAGGAATCAAAGTTAAATTATATGAAATGCGTCCTAATAAAACAACCGGCGCACATGTAACCGAAAATTGTGCAGAATTTGTTTGCTCTAACAGTCTTGGTTCTGCCGATATTTCTAACGCAAGCGGACTTTTGAAAAAAGAAATGGAAATCCTTGGTTCAGAGCTTTTAAAAATTGCTTACGAAAATGCTGTTCCTGCTGGAAATGCTTTAGCAATTGCGAGAGAAGATTTTGCAAAAGCGGTAACTGAAAAAATTAAAAATGATTCTAATATAGAATTAATAAGAGAAGAAATCACGGAAATTCCTGAAGGAAATGTAATTATAGCTTCCGGCCCTCTCACGAGTGACAAATTTGCTGATGCAATCCAAGGCTTCACAAAAAGCGAACATTTACATTTTTTTGATGCAATTGCGCCCATTGTTGAAGTCGAATCAATCAACTTTGACAAAGCTTTTTGGGCTTCAAGGTATGATAAAGGCGAAGCTTCTTATATAAATTGCCCGATGAATAAAGAAGAGTATGAAAACTTCTATAATATACTTGTGAATGCTCCTCGAATCGAGCAACATCAAGTAGACAAAAATTCAAAATATTTTGAGTCTTGTCTTCCTGTTGAAGTATTAGCTTCTCGTGGAGTTGATACGCTTAGATTTGGACCTATGAAACCTGTTGGACTTGTAGATAAAAGAACAGGTATAGAAAACTATGCTGTTGTACAATTAAGGCAAGATAATTCTGCCAAAACTCTATTTAATCTTGTCGGTTTTCAGACAAACTTAAAATGGGGAACACAAAAAGAACTTGTTCACTCTATTCCGGGGTTAGAAAACGCGAATATTGTACGTTACGGCGTTATGCACCGAAACACGTTTATTAACAGTTCACAAGTGCTTAATCCTACTTTAGAAACTAAAGAACGCGAAGGATTATATTTTGCAGGACAAATTACCGGAACGGAAGGGTATACGGAATCAATTGCAACAGGTATGCTTGCTGGAATAAATATGGCAAGAAAACTTTTAGGTGAAAAACAACTTACATTGCCACGCGAAACAATGCTTGGAGCAATAACATTTTATATCACAGATAAAGCGCATTTAGAACATATATCTTCAAGGGATAATTCGTTAAGATATCTTCCTCCGCAACCGATTAATTCAAATTGGGGAATTTTACCGTCAATAGAACTCCCCAAAGGTGAAAGAAAAAATAAAAAGCTTAAGAATGAGCTATTAGCAAAACGAGCGGTAGAAACATTAGAAAATTTTCTTGTTAAATAAGAGCTTTTTTGGACAAATCTTGCACAAAGGTTGACTAATTTTGGCATGTGTAATATAATGCATGTGTGGAGTTGAACTCTGCGTTATTTTTGATGAAATCTCATATATTATTTTATTGATAGGATTATTTTTAAGTAGTGATATTTTTATTATTTTAATTGGTTAAGAGGCTTTTATTATGTATGTAAACAAGTGCATTAAATGTGGTGCAGAATTTGAAACTAAGAACCCCAAAAGAGTGATATGTCCTAATTGTCTTTATGCAGATAAAGGAAATGAGCCGACAGAAGAAAAACCTATGCAAAGCTATAGTTCTTATAGCTCATATTCTGCAGATTCTCGTCCAAGAAGCTATGACAGACCTCAAGGCGGTTATAGAAACAATAATTACAACCGCGATGGCGGATATAACCGTGACAACAGAGAAGGCGGATATCAAAGACGCGAAGGCGGTTACCAAAGAGATAATGGCGGATATAGGGATAATAGAGGCTATTCTTCACAAGGCGGATATAACCGCGATAATAGAGAAGGCGGATATCAAAGACGCGAGGGTGGTTACCAAAGAGATAATCGTGAGGGCGGATACAACCGAGGCGGTTATCAACAACGCAGACCACAACAAGGCGGTTTCAGAAACAATTACGCAAGTGCAAGACCGGGACAACGTCGTCCAATGCAGCGTAAACCTCAAAAACCGGCAAGACCGTTACTTATCAGTAAGGAGCAATTAGAACAAATCGAAGCACTTTATAAAACAATGCTTCCTTTGCCAAACCCTGATTGTCACGAAGTAATCGGCGCACACTTGGGTATTGAACCTCAAAAAGTATTTTTCGGAATCAATTTGGTTCGTCAAAAAATGATGTTACCAAAACTACCGTTCCCAAAACGTAAGTTAGCAATTACGCCTGATCAGATGATGGCAATTAAAGCACTTTACGAGCCATTATTGCCACTTCCTCCGATTGGTTGTCATAAAATTATTGCGGCGCAACTAAAAATGGACGAATGGAGAGTTCACGTTGGTATTAAATTAATCCGCGCGCAACTTGGCTTAGATAGATGGAATGAAGAAAGAGCTGATAAGCCTGCTGATTATATGGTAGCAAAGCATTCTAAACCGGAAGAAAAAACTCCTGTTGCAGTAAAAGTTGAAAAAGCGGAAGAAGCAACTGAAACAAAAGAAGTAGCAGAGGAAGTTCAAGAAGCGTCAAAGGCGGAAGAAGCTCCGGAAGTTGTTGCCGAAAAACCAAAACGCGGAAGAAAACCTAAGAAGAAAGAAAATGAAGAATAGTTTTGTTTCAGTAGGTAAAGTTCTTAATTTTCACGGAGTTCAAGGTGAAGCAAAATTAGGTTACACCAAGAATAGGGAAGATTTCTTGGCGAATTTAAAAGAAGTTTATGTTCAACAAAACGGCGAATATAAATTACTTGAAATTGAAAGAATTCGATTTACTCCTAAGTGTGGAATTATAAAATTTAAAGGTATTGATTCTTTAAATGATATTTTGGAGTACAAAAATCAACTTCTTTTTGTTGATGAAAACACTGTTAGAGAATTTTTGGATGAAGATGAATTCTTGATTGATGAACTAGTAGGACTTGACGTTTTTGATGGCGAAAAAAAAGTTGGTGCAGTTGTTGGAGTTTCCAATAATGGTGCAAGTGATTTGCTTTCCATCAAAACTTTGAGTAAGAAAGTTTCTTTAGTACCTTTTGTAAAAGCAATAGTTTTATCTGTTGACATAAAAGCACGTAAAATTCAGATAAATAATATTGAGGGATTGTTAGAATGAGATTTGACGTTCTGACTTTGTTTCCCGAATTAATTCAATCACATCTTGATTTTAGCATAATGAAACGTGCAACGGATGATGGTGTAATCAGTGTTAATTCGATTAATCCTCGTGATTTTACATTAGATAAACATAAAAAAGTTGACGATACGCCTTATGGTGGCGGTGCGGGTATGGTTTTGATGCCGCAACCTTATGTAGACGCTTATAATTGCGTAGAAAAATTAGAGAATTCTATAACCTTGATGATGACTCCTCAAGGCGAACCGTTTACCGATAAAATTTCTAACGAATTAGCAAATTATGAACAAATTATTATTCTTTGCGGTCATTATGAAGGTTATGACGAGAGAATAAGAGAAATTATTAAACCAAGAGAAATTTCAATTGGCGATTTTGTATTAACAGGCGGAGAATTACCTGCTCTTTGTGTAATAGATAGTGTTTCGAGAAAGATTGACGGAACATTAGGTAAAATTGAATCCGCTCACGACGATAGTTTTACGGATGGATTGCTTGAATATCCCCAGTACACAAAACCTCGAGAATATATGGGATATAAAGTGCCGGAAGTTTTATTAAACGGAAATCACAAATTAATAGAAGAATTCCGACAACAACAAAAAATCGAACGTACAAAAATAAAGCGTCCGGATTTGTACGAAAAATGGTTGAAACAAAAGCAAAATTAATCTTTTAACTTTTATTGAACACCCTGAGCGCCTGAAACAATTTCAACAAGTTCTTGAGTAATTGCAGCTTGACGAGCCTTATTATAATCAATTGTAAGCGTTGTAATCATTTCTTCTGCGTTATTTGAAGCTGCAGACATAGCTGTCATACGAGAAGCCAATTCGCTCGCGTTTGCTTCCAATAAAGCTTGATAAATAGAATTTGTAATATACATTGGAACCAGTTGTTGCAAAACTGAATGCGGAGATGGTTCAAATTCCATAACAGCATCCAATTCATGAGTTTCTGCTTGAGCAACTTTAACCGGTAAAACTTCCCAACTAACAACATTATAAGACATCATGTTATTAAAATGGGTTGTTATAATTTCAATTCTATCAATACTTGCATTAACAAAATCTTCCGCAATATCTTCAGCTATTAAATTTGCGCCTGTTGCAGTCGGTTCGTTTGCAATACTGATATAACCTTTTTTAAGCTCATAATTGCCATTTCTATGCTTAAAAGCTGAAATAGCTTTTTGCCCAACGGGATAAATTACTGTTTTAATGCCATTTTGCTCATTTTCAGCAACTCTTTTTAAAGCAGTTTTAATAATGTTTGCATTATAAGCACCAGCCAAGCCCTTATTAGATGTTATTACAAGCAAACCTTCCGTTTTAACTTCTCTTTTTGTCAAAAGTTCAGGGTAGTTGTCCAATCCACGTTCGACTTTTAAACCTGATACAGAATATTCACCACCAACTGTTGCAAGCATTTTTCTGAACAAATGCAACAATTCATCAGAAAACGGTCTTGCTGCTTTAACTGTACTTTCTGCTTTTTTAACTTTAGCCGCGGCAACCATTTTCATAGCTTTAGTAATTTTTTTTGTATTCTGAACGCTTGATATTCTGCTTTTTATATCTTTTAAATTTGGCATAATTTATCCTTTTTCTGCATTCCCCCTCTCTGAGGGAGAGGGTAGAATTTCAAGTTAAGCTTTGCGAAACTTAGAAATTCGGGTGAGTTTATTTTTGCGTTCCCTCGCCCCTAGTGGGAGAGGGAGCAGTCGTTGACAAGCTGCGCGAGTCTTACGAATGCGGGTGAGGGGTCCCCTACCCACATTTATTGTTAGGCGAGTATGCCCAGCCTACACTATCTTAATTTTAAATCCATACCCTTTTTCACAAGCAATATTGCCAACAAAACTAGCAACACTGTTTCTAACAATGGGTTTGGAATCATAAAGAACATGAATGATTTAACAATTACATATACTAATAAGAATGCACCGATTAACATAAATGCAATTCTATTAAATTTCCATGCACCTTCTGAGTTATCTTTAAAATAATTTACGAATTCTACATCTGCAACGTGATGACATTCCGGCGAGTCTTTACATATAAATTGTTTTTTATATTCTTCTGCACACTCCAAGCATAAAGCTTTTCCACAAGCTTTACAAACAACAAATGCATCTCTGTCGTGGTGATTGTAACATTTCATAAACAATTCTCCTTTTCTTTTTTCTATCCCCTCGCCCCTTGCGGGAGAGGGAAGAATTTCAAGTTGAGCTTCGCGAAACTCAGAAATTCGGGTGAGGGGTCAACCCTCTTAAAGTTATCGTTGGGCAGGTATGCCCAACCGACAATCTTCTATAAGGTTTTTGAATAAGCTTCTAAAGCTTCTCTCAACGCCTTCATATCATCATCACTCAACTTAGCACCTTCATTCAACGCTTTGTTAAGTTCTGGCATATTCGCTTCAAAGTATTCAAACCAACCTGCTTTGAACTCGTTAATTTTTTTGTTATCAACTTCATCCAAGAAACCTTCGTTTGCAGCGAACAAAATTGTAACTTGTTGTGCAACAGAAAGTGGTTTGTATTGAGGTTGTTTAAGAACTTCTGTAAGTTTTTGACCTCTCAAAAGTTGTTTCTTTGTTGCTGCGTCTAAATCAGATGCAAACTGCGCGAACGCTTCTAATTCTCTGAATTGAGCCAAGTCCAAACGCAACTTACCTGCAACTTGTTTAATACCCTTAGTTTGAGCCGCACCACCTACACGTGATACAGAAATACCGGCGTTAATAGCAGGTCTTACACCAGAGTTAAACAAAGCTGTTTCCAAGAAAATTTGACCGTCTGTAATTGAAATTACGTTAGTCGGAATATACGCAGAAACGTCACCTGCTTGAGTTTCAATAATAGGAAGTGCTGTAATACTACCACCGCCCAATTCATCAGAAAGTTTAACTGCTCTTTCCAACAATCTTGAGTGAAGATAGAATACATCTCCAGGGTAAGCTTCACGTCCAGGTGGTCTTTTAAGAAGTAATGACATTGCACGATAAGCCTGAGCGTGTTTAGTCAAATCATCATAAACGATAAGAACGTGTTTACCTTGTTCCATAAATTCTTCTGCAATCGCAACACCAGCAAATGGTGCGATGTATTGCAACGGTGCAGGTTCATTAGCTGTTGCTGATACAATGATTGAATAATCCATTGCACCATGTTTTTCTAAAGTCTTTGCCAATTGAGCAACAGTAGATGCTTTTTGACCGATTGCAACATAAATACAGATTACATCTCCGCCCTTTTGGTTCAAAATTGTATCAATAGCAATAGCAGTTTTACCTGTTTGTCTATCGCCGATAATCAATTCTCTTTGACCTCTACCAATCGGAGTTAAAGCGTCAATTGCAGTCAATCCTGTTTGGAGCGGTTGATGAACTGATTTTCTTGCAACAATCCCTGGTGCAACTCTTTCAATCGGACGAGTTTTATCTGTAATAATTTCACCCTTGCCATCAATTGGACGACCTGTTGGGTTAATAATTCTACCGATAAGCGCGTCACCAACAGGAACAGATGCGATTCTACCGGTTGTCTTAACTGTCATGCCTTCTTTAATATGAATATAATCACCTAAGATTACAACACCAACGTTGTCTTCTTCAAGGTTTAAAGTAATACCCAAAGTGCCTTTTCCGTCTTCAAATTCTACAAGCTCATTAGACATTACATTTCTAAGTCCGTAAATTCTCGCAATACCGTCACCTACTTCCAGTACACTTCCGATATTGGATACTTCAGCCTTAGCCTCATAATTTCTGATATTCTCTTTAAGAATTGAGCTAATTTCATCAGGATTTATAACTGCCATATCCTATCCTTTCATTATCTTCTTACTTAAATTATCTAATTTATGTCTGATACTGTTATCAATGATTGTTTCATTAATATTAAATACCAAACCTGCAATAATGTTATTATCAACAGTCCAATTAACAATAACATTTTTTTTCAACTTATCAGCAATCCTATTTCTGATGTCATTTTTTCTGTCATCGCTTAAGTCAATTGCAGAAGTTACACCCACTCTTACAACATTATTTTCTTCTTCGAATTCTTTTTGAAATTCTTTAGCAATTTCACCTATAATATTAACTCTTTTTTTCAAATTCAAAGCTATCAAAAAGTTGTATACAATTGGCATCAAATTATTTTGGAATAATTTACACAAAACAATTTGTTTTTCCTCAACAGAAATTGAAGGATTATTAATTACATTAGAAAGTTCAGCAGAAGATCGAATATTTTCATCCACTTCTTTTAAATCGTCCAAAATATCTACTTTTGAGATACCTTGATTTTCGTTCGCCAACTCCATAAGAGCTTTCGCCCATCTTTTTGCAATTAATTCAGAATTTTGAGAAACCTTCATTTTCCTTTACCTTTCAAAAGTCTAGCTCTTATAACTATTTAGAGCTTCCAAACTTTCATCAATTAATTTTTGGTGTAAATCATAATTGTTGCTCAATTCGTTTACAATATGATTTCTTGCAACTTCAATAGAAGCCTCTGATGCTCTTCTTAAAATATCGTTTTTCAAAAGAGCTGACTTGTTTTCAACAAGTTTTTTAGAATTATCTTTAATGCTTTCAACCGTATGATTAGCATCTTCTATAATTTTTTCACCGACAAGTTTTGCATTTTGTTCGGATTTTTTGATAATTCCGTCGATTTCTTCTTCAATATGAGAAACTTTTTCTTGAATTTCTTTTAAGTGTGTTTCAGATTCTGATTTAGAAGTTTTAGATGCTTCAATATTTTCAATAACGGCATTTTTCATGTTTTCCAACATGCCAACAACATCAATTTTCTTAAACAAAAAAATCAATATTGAAAGAAATATAATAAAGTTAAATAAATTAGTTTTGCTTATATAATCTAAAACGGAACCCAACATCACTAAACCTTCCACAATATTTCATTAATTTTATCGTTATCAAAGCCTTGAACTTCACTTTTATATCCCAAAACTTTTTCAACAATATCATTGGCTAAATCAGTCATTCTCCATTTCAAACCCTCTTTTGTTTCGTTAGAAACATTATTCAAGTTTTCATAAGCTTGAGCCAATTCACCATTAGTTTCATCTTGTGCCTTCGCAACAAGTTGAGTTTTTTCATTCTTAAAGCCATTTACAGACTCAACATATTTTTCACGGGCATCATTTTTAGCACCGCTAAGCTTATCTTCCCTTTCCTGTGATAACTCATCTGCGCGTTTATGATTAGCTTCCGCGCTCTCTAAATTACCTTCAATAAAGCTTTGTCTTTCTTTTACAATTTTACCCATAGGTGCATAAAGCACTTTGTTCATCAAGAAAACAAAGACAATAAAAGAAACTATTGATGCTAAAAATGTTCCGTTAAATTCCATAATTGACCTTTTTATTTTTTCTGTATTCCTTCTCGTTGGGAGAGGGAGTAGCCGTTAGCAAGTATAAGCATGCTTTACAGACACGTGCGAGGATTCATCCTCTTTAGTTATTGTTGGGCAAGAATGCCCAACCTACATATCTTACGGGTGAGGGGTCAACCTCGTTCTATTATTAACCCATCATACCTGACAACTTCAAAGCAATAACCAATGCATAAATTGCACAAGCTTCTGCCATAGCAGCACCAACTAAGAAGAAACCAACTGCTTTACCGGCAATTTCAGGTTGTCTTGCAATAGATTCCAACAAACCTTTAGTCGCAATACCAATACCTAAACCTGCACCAACTGCACCAAAACCGATTGCAATACCGGCACCTAATTGTGCCAAATCAGAAATTGTTTTAACGTCTTCCATTTTAATCTCCTTCGTATTAATGTACGTTTACTTTATTTTAAAAATTAACCTTCTTCTTCATTAACTGCAGAAGCTATATATACTGTTGTAAGCATTGTGAATACTAATGCCTGAACACAAGCCACCAAGATTTCAAAGAACATCATTGGTAACGGCAATCCCCAAGCACAAATTCCAAGCAATGCAGCAATCAGAATTTCACCAGCCAAAACGTTACCAAACAAACGTAATGCCAACGTCAACGGTCTTGTGAACAATTCCAAAATTTCAATCAACGCCGAAATTATTGCAACAAGTGAAAAACCGTGCAAGAAAAACTTAAATTTCTTTTTCATCAATCCTGCAACAACATAATAAACCAAAACAATAATTGCCAAGCCTGCAGTTAAATTAATATCATTTGTAGGAGAAGCAATTTCACCTTGTTTCAATTCAATCATTCTCAATGGCAATTGTCCCATCAAGTTTGCTGTAACTATAAACAAAAACAATGATGCAATAAGCGGGAAATGCTTATCAGCGTCTTTATGAATCATATTATGAACCAAGTCATTAAAATAACCCAAAATACTTTCAAAAACGACTTGTAGCTTTGTTGGGAAAATACTGATATTTCTTGTTACAACAAATGAAACAACAACTAAAAATGCCATCGCTGCCCACATTGTAACCAATGTATCCATGTTGAACGCCATTGCATGTCCGGCAATAACTTTATTAACTATCCAATGTCCTTCACTCATTGAATGACCTCTCTCTTTTTCATAAAAAATGTAGCACAAAAAAAAAGCAAGCGCAACCTTCTTTTTCTTCAGAAAAAGAAGGCAAAAAGACTTATCACACACGGTCGGATGACATCAATAAAACTACTAAATTATACTATTCTTACCAGTCATCCTCTTGAACAAACTACTGGATTAAAGTAGGCAAAAAGCAAAGAACATGTTAAACTACTAGTCTATTTAAGTTTTTCAAGCAACCTTTTTGTATAACTATAAGCTTTTAAAAAGGCAAGAAGACTTATTACACACGGTCGGATGACATTATAATCACTACTGGATTAATGTAAGCCAAAAGAAAAGAATACTATTTATTTATATATTCTTTCAATTCTTGTACTTCGTATTTCAAACGATTAATTTCGCATTTAATAGGATCCGGAATTCTATTGTGCATTAAAATACCATCCGAATTCATAAATTTTTGTTGCACTACTCTTCCCGGCACACCAACTACAGTACAGTGTTCAGGAACGTCATCTACAACAACAGAACCGGCACCAACTCTTGTATTATCGCCTATAGTAATATTTCCCAAAACTTTTGCACCTGCACCTATAATCACATTATTACCAATCGTGGGGTGACGTTTCCCATGTTCATTACCGGTTCCACCAAGAGTCACTTGCTGATAAATTAAAACATCATCACCAATAATAGTTGTTTCACCAATAACAACACCTTCACCATGGTCAATAAAAAATCTGTTACCGATTTGAGCTTTTGGGTGGATTTCAATTCCTGTAATTATTCTTGTTAAATATGAAATAAATCTTGGAATAAAAGGAACTCCCCAATAAGCAAGTTTGTGCGCAATTCTATGAGAAATTAAAGCTTGCAACCCCGGATAACAAAATAAAACCTCTGCAAGATTAGTAGCTGCAGGGTCTTTTTCATAAATAACTTTAATATCTTCTTTAATTTTATTAATTGCACGCTTTAACATTAAATTACCTTTCTTTAATGTGATTATAATTCAAGCTAAAATTTTAAAAAATAGCCAATAGGAGAATGTTTTGAATGGAAAATTTTGCAGAAACTACCAAACAGACAAATATCTTTCCCCGCTATCAGGTATAATTGCGACAACCAATCTATCAGGATATTTTTCTGTTAAAACTTTTGCTGCACAAACATTTGCGCCGGCTGAAATTCCACAAAATACACCATGTTTTTTAGCAAGTTCAATTGCTTGCTCTTTTGCGTCTTCTCCTTTTACCGTTAAAACTCCGTCCAAATTATTGTCTTTGCAGATTTCGGGAATAAAGTTTGCGCCTATTCCTTGAATTGCATGAGGACCTGCATGACCTTCTGTAAACAAAGGACTTTCTGCCGGTTCTACACCATATACTATAGCTTCAGGAAAATATTTTTTTATACCTGTTGCCGTTCCGCCCGTTCCAATGCCAGCTACTACAACAACCTTACGACCTTCAACTGCATCTTTAATTTCTTGTGCTGTCTTTTCATGCGCCTTTGGATTATCAGGATTTGCAAATTGCATAGGAATAAAACTGTTGGAATAAGTTTCTTTTAGTTCTTTTGCTTTATCAACAGCACCCTGCATACCTTTTTCTTTAGGAGTCAAAACAAGCTCTGCACCGTAAGCCGCGATATTTTTTCTGCGCTCTACTGACATACTTTCAGGCATACAAATTATAAGCCTTAATCCTAAAACCGCACAGCACATAGCAAGCCCTATACCTGTATTTCCGCTCGTAGGTTCAATTATAACAGTATCTTTATTGATTTCGCCTCTGTCCATTGCACCTTTTAACATTGAATAAGAGGCTCTATCTTTTACGGAACTTGAAGGGTTGAAATATTCGAGTTTTAAACAAATGTTATCATTGTATTTTACAAGCGGTGTATTGCCGATTAGTTCTAAAACGTTATTGTATATCATTCTAACCCTTCTTTCTTGGTAGTTATTGTTGGGCTGAAAGCCCAACCTACTTTCTTATTGTCGGTGGGAACCGCTTACGCTTTTCCCACCCTACATTTGCACTTATTGACTTAAACCAATTTAGCAAACTTTCTCTTTCCAGCCTGCAAAACAACATCCATTTGAGGTTTTACAACAAATCCCATATCAGAGATTTTTTCACCATCAATTTTTACACCGCCACCTTGGATTAAGCGTTTTGCTTCACCTTTTGATTGAACAAATGATAATTCAACCAACAAATCCAAAATGCTTTTTTCCGTTTCAATCTTAACGCTTTCAATATCGTCTGGAATACCTTTATTTGATACAACATTAATAAAATCTTCTTGAGCTTTATCTGCACCTTCTTTTCCGTGATATTCTTCTGTAATCATGTGCGCTAAAGCCATTTTAATATCACGAGGATTGATTGAATTTGAAGCGATTTGCTCATCCATTTTTTCTAACTCTGATTGTGGAACATCAGTTAACAATGAATAATAACGAGTAATTAACGTATCAGGAATGCTCATTAATTTACCGAACATATCTTTTGCGCAATCTGTAAGTGAAATACAGTGTTCAGGATATGTTTTAGACATCTTAACTACACCGTCAGTACCTTCTAAAAGTGGCAACATCATAACCAATTGAGGATATTTTTTGCCGTAAGCTGCTTGAATATCACGTCCTAAAAGCGTGTTAAATCTCTGATCAGTACCACCTAATTCGATATCAGCATCAATTGCAACTGAATCATAAGCTTGCATTAAAGGATAGAAAAATTCATGGATAGCGATAGGTTTGCCTTCTGCGTATCTTTTAGCAAAATCATCTCTTGTCATCATTTGAGCAACAGTAACTTTTCCTGCAAGTTGTAACATTTCTGTAAATGTTAATTTATGAAGCCAATCTGCGTTATTTACAACCTCTGCTTGAGAAATATCAATAACCTTTGACATTTGCGCAAAATAAGTTTTAGCGTTTTCTTCAACCTGTTCTTTTGTTAAAGCCGGTCTTGTTTCAGATTTGCCTGATGGATCGCCTATCATAGCAGTAGCACCACCAACAAGAAGAACAATTTTATGTCCAAGCTTTTGGAATTCTTTTAATTTTCTCATAACAACCGTATGACCAAGGTGTAAATCAGGTCTTGTCGGATCCATACCCAATTTAATTCTTAACGGAGTATTTGTATCTGCTGCATGTTGAAGTTTTACAGCCAATTCTTCAATACCACCGGGAAGCACTTCAGCATTTCTAGTTAATTGTTTTGCTTGTTCAATAAATTCTTGTCTAATGTCTACCATAATAAAATCCCCTTATTTTCATTATTTTTATCATTAATATAAGGATACCAAAAATAAAGGAAGAGGTAAACAATAAAAAATAGTGGGACTTTTTGCCCCACTTATTTTAATTCTTTGAATATTTTAAAAATGTTTGAACTTTTGTTTGCATCATTTCTTCAACAATGATAAATTTTCCGTTTGCCTGCTTTTGAACAACCATATATGTTTTTAGTTTATAACTTTCACCTGACGGTTGTCTTAAAGATGAAACCTTGTATTTATTATTTCCTAACGGTGTTACCGTCACGTTAGAATAACTGTTTGTATAATGTCTAAGCTTTGCTCCGGCTTGTCCCAATTTCATTTGCTTAATATAAGTTGCGGTATCAGTTTCTACATTTTGAGTTGTTCCATCAGGCTTCACAACTTGTCTGATAATTTTTGCATTCGGAGAATACATTTCAGGAACTGTCGGACTATAAGTATTTGCCGCTTTTATATAACCGTTAAAAAAGTTTAAAGCACCTTGTCTATCGTCTGCAAATACAGACAAACTCATCATTAATAATGCTATTGTTGTTAATAATATTTTTTTCATGATAACCTCTCTATTTATATAACGATAGTGGAAGTGGAATTGTTCATTTTTTTGGGAGTCTTTAAGTCATTGAGTCGTTAAGTTCATTTAAGCTATTATTTAATACGAACTTAACGACTTAAAGTCTTAACGCCTTAACGACTTTTAATTATTCTAAATCCGGCAAGTCGCCCTTCACCTCAGCAATTTCATCACAATCTAAATGAAATACTTTATGAAGTTCAATTACTGCTTTTTTAGCATCTTCTTCTGCAACTATGCAACTGATTTTTATTTCACTTGTTGATATCATTTTAATATTAATATCTAAATCAGCCAAAGTTTTAAACATCGTAGCAGCTATACCCGGACGGTCAATCATGCCGGCACCGACAATAGAAACCTTCGCAATTTTGTCATCTACAAAAACATTGCTAAATTCTAATTGAGATTTCACATTTTCCACAATTTTCAAAGTTTTTTCTAAATCACCTTTATCAATAGTAAATGCAATATCGTTCGTATTAAGAGCTTTTCTAGCATAAGATTGGATAATCATATCAACTGAAATATTTTCTTTTGCTAAGCCATTAAATAAAACTGCTGCAGTTCCCGGATTATCTTTTACGTCACAAACAACAACTCTAAGTTGTGATAAATCTGATGCTACGCCTGTTACAGGTTTATGTAATTCCATTTCGTCAACTCCTAATATTAAAGTTCCTAAATTATCTAACTTAAATGTACTTCTAACTCTTAAAGGCACACTATATTGTTTTGCAGTTTCTACAGCTCTCGGGTGAAGTACATTTGCCCCAACCCTTGCTAATTCCAACATTTCTTCATAAGATATTTCGTTCAATCTTGAAGCGGTCGGAACAATTCTTGGGTCAGTTGTATAAACGCCCTCTACGTCTGTATAAATATCACATCTTTTAGCATTCAATGCACCTGCTAAAGCAACGGCAGAAGTATCAGAACCGCCACGTCCCAAAGTTGTGATTTCCAAATCATCTGTTACACCTTGGAATCCTGCAACAACGACAACTTCACCTTTTGCTAAATGTGCTCTGATTTTTTCAGTTTTTATATTAATAATTCTTGCTTTAGAATGTACTTTTTCTGTCATAATTCCAACTTGAATAGCATTCATACTAACAGCAGGACAACCTTGTGCCTGTAATGCCATCGCTAATAGAGCAATTGAAACTCCTTCACCTGTAGAAAGAAGCATGTCCATTTCTCTTGATGACGGATTTTCAGAAATTTCTTTTGCCATTTTTACAAGATAATCGGTCGTATGTCCCATAGCTGAAACAACTACAACTATGTCATGACCTAACTCTTTTTCTTTAATAATAGCTTTCGCTACGTTTTTGATTTTATCGGTATCTGCAACAGATGTGCCACCGAATTTTTGTACAATAATATCTTTCATTATTCGCACCTAACAATACATTCCTATATATTATATATACAAATAAATCGTTTGACAATGATTTTCTTAATTCATTAACTTTTAGTAAAAAAACTTATAAAATACAAGCTATAAATTTCCTTTTATTTTTATTAACTTTTGTAAAAAAGTGTTAAGATTTTGCGATTAAATAGCAAATAAAAATTTTAGAGTTTTTTGAGCAGATACAATAGTTATGTGAGACAGTTACAAAAAGGAGCATAAAACATATGAACATCAACGCAAACGAACTTTTGTTATTAAGCAAAAAAGTTAGATTTGGTGAAGAAGCAGGAAAACCAGCTCAACCACAAATCATTGAACAACCAACAACACAAGAAGCAAACCCACAAGCCGGCATGAACGCTCTAATGTTCCAAGGCATGAACAATGTAGTCGGCAATCCTCAACTGGCAACAAATCTTAATGTTATGAGAGAAGAAGTTGCAGAAGAAGGACAACAAACCGTAAAAAATAACACTCAAGAAGAAGCAACACCTTTAAAAACAAATGTTGCATTCCAAGGTAAAGCATCAAAATTTAAAAATGTAGCAATGGGAGCATTAATGGCATTGATGTCATTGGGTGCTGCATCTACATTGCAATCTTGCCAACCTGATGTTACGGTTACACAGTCTGTAGATGTTGATATGTCAGCATTAATGGAAATGGTTAATGAATTAAAAGCGTTGAGACAAGAAATGGCAGAAAGAGATGAAGCTAATGCTAAAAAGATGGATCAAATTATTGCCATGTTTAATCAAGTTATTACTTTAGTTCAACAAGGTCAGCTTAATGACCAACAATTCTATAATTTGATGTTAGAAAATCAAAAACTTATAATTGATATGATGGTACAACAAGGCACAAGCCAAGAAGAAGCAAATAAAAAATTAGATGCGATTTTGGTTGCTGTAAAAAATGGTACAATGTCCATTGAAGAAGCTTTAAATCAAATTAAGGGACTTGTTAGTGATATCAAAGGTCTTCTTGGTCAAGTTATATCATCACTTAATAAAGCAGAAAAAGATAGAGCAGAATTCAAAGAATTATTGAAAGAAAATAACGCAAACGTTAAAGAACTTATCGAACAAGGTAAAACAATCATCGCAAGTGACAGTGTTAGAAACGCTAAACTGGATGATTTAGCAAGTGCTATTAAGAATTTAAATATTGATATGAATTCAGGCATTGACAACTTAGCTAATAAATTAAATATGAGCACAAATCAATTAATCGCTGTAATGAAACAATTAGGCTACAACCAAGAACAAATTACTAAAATGACTGCAGCAGAAATTTTAGCGGCAATTAAAGAAAATACTGCAGAAACCAAGAAAAATGGTGAAATCATGCTTGTTGGTTTCAACAACTTGGAAGGCATTATAAAAGATTATGGTGCTAAAGGTGAAGCATTCGCTAAGGATGTTCTTAATTACATCGCAGCAGTTGGCTTTGAAATGAATAGAAACTTCGGTAATTTAATTGCAGAAGTAAAAGCAGGCAGGGTAAGTCTTGATGAAATTAAAGCTTTAATAGCTGCAATGAATAAAAATATTGAACAGAACGGCGAAGCAGCGAAAGACAACACCGATAAAATTCTAAATTACATTGCGGCAGTTGGCTATGAAATGAATAGAAACTTTACAGCAATATTAAATGCTATCAATAATGGTGGTAAAGGCACTGAAAAAATTGAAGCATTACTGGAAAAAGTTCTTGAAAAACAAGATCAAAATATGAATAAGATTGATACAAATTGCAAAGCTATTATTGAAGCAATGAGCAACATTAAAGTAGACGGAGGAAAGATTGATTTATCTAGTATAGAAGCTATGTTGAAAGATTTACTTGCTCAATCTAAGAAAAATGGTAACACATTATCTAGCATCGACGGTAAACTTAATGTAATTCAAATTATTCAACAAGCTATCTTAGATAAGATTAATGCAGAAGCTCACAAAGGTGATCAAAGATATGAAAGAGCTGATGCGTTTATGACAGAAGTTCTTGATAAACTAGGCAATCAATCCGGAGCCGGCAAATATGATGATACGAAGTTGTTAGAAGCATTAAAAGGTTTAAGCAACTTGATTGACAACAAAACAGATAAATTGTTAGAGGCAATCAAAGACCACGATGTTAAAGTTACTGTTGATGTAACAGGCAAAGTAAAATGCGAATGCAACTGCGGTAAAAATCACGAAGGTATCCTTGATGATATTAACAACATTCTTAAATAATAGATTTTAAGATAATAATTAAGAGAGGTCGGGTTCAGATGAACCCGACCTCTTTTTAACAACCATAGAAATTTTATTTATATTATTTAGTAGCTTTTTTCAAATTTTCTCTTGCTTCAGCTTCTGTTTTACCATAAGCTCTTCTATTCTTGCAATCTTGAGCTGTCCAAGTAGTTTCTTTTGTATTATGACCAACTGATTGAATTCTTGCTTTACCGTTACCATGAACTTTTACTCTTTTTACTTTTGCATCTTTGTTAATATCGCAATCACCGATTTTTGCAGGTAACTTCATTGTCTTAGGAAGATCACCACCCTTTAACAAGGCCTTGTAAGTAGCTCTATCAAGGTTGCCATTTTCATCAGTTGCCAATGCTACTTTTAATGCTCTGATTGCACCGCTCAAGCCTTTTTCTTGAACTAAGCAAGGATAGTAAGCTTTAACAATTCCGCCCCAAGTATCGCCACCTTTTCTTGTATGTGTAACGGTCTTATCTACTGTATCAGACCAAGCATCAACATCACAAACTTCAGGTTTTGGTTCAGGTTTTGGTTCTGGCTTTGGTTCCGGTTTTTTAATTGTAGTATCTTCAACCGGTTTATGGAATTTCATCATTTTACATTCTTCCGGATTCAATTTAGAACCTGTACCAGCCATTCTGATAATTGCTTGATGTAATTCAGAGTGCCAATTGTCACCATATTTTTTAACATAAGCATCTACCAAAGTATTCATTGCTTGAATTTTTTCCGGATTTTTTGTAGTATTTGCAAAATGTTTTTTGTATTCTTCAGGTTTAGTATATGTAGTATTTTCTACCAATTCTGTTACAAATTTACCATTTTTATCTTTAATTAGATTACCGTTTTCATCTCTTTTGTAAACTTCTTTCTTAGGTTGATAATCTGATACAGAGTAACAAGATTTTTCATCTTGAACATTACCGAAGATAATATCAGCCATTGCACTTGTTAGAACTCCAAGAGCAGCACCGCCTAATGTACCAACAAGAATATTGCTTAATCTATCATCAATTGAAACTTGTTGAAGAATTTTAATACTTAATTTACCATTTGTTAATGATGTTTTTGAATATTCAATACCTTGTTTGTCAAGTTCTTTAATAATATCATCAGCCATTGATGCACTATCAAATTTTAAATTTACGCATTGAGTTACATTTAATTTGTCAGATGAAGCTGCGGAACCAAATGCACCGCCCATTGCACCTGTTACACCGTGTCCGATAGCTTTTAATACTCTTGGAGTACGGTCTACGTGTTCACGTTTGAAGTCGAACAAGTTCACTAATACACCAATTTCATTATCAGTAAAGTCTTCATGAGTTAAATCTTTTAAAGCTGCTCTAATATTTTCAACTTCAGACATTTTTTTGTCTTTTGACTGATTTGCTTTATAATCAGCGCCAATGTGGTCTTTAAGAACTTGTGCCAATTCTGACAAATCATAATTTCCATCAGCTTTTTTAACTTTTGGTAAATATGATTTATCTAATTTGTCATAGATATTATTTGCAATTCTTTTACGAGAGAACAATTTCTTAGCAAAGTTGTATTGGTTGCCCATTTCACCTAATTGTTTCTTAAGTTCTTCACCACTTACTGAACTCAATTCTTCAATTTTGTTATTTACTTTATGTTCTCTTGCAATGATTTTACGTTCTGTTTTTAAATCTTGAATTGCATCTTTTTGGAAGTCATCATCACCGGCTTGTTTACGTAATTCACTTCTAATACCCATTTTACCGGTAGAAGTAGTTGCTTCCATTCTGTCAGCAACACTTGATTTAGCATCGTCTTGAGCAAATTCTTTTAATTTTTTCAAAGCTTCTTTTGTATAAGATTTTTTCTTATCAACTTCACTTTCAACTACTTTATAATATTCTTCAAAGTTTTTAGCTAAGCCTGCTTTATCTGAAGCTTTTTTAACATCGTTATAAACATCTACTAATGCTCTATATTCTTTATCAATTTGCTTTGCTTCTGCTTGTTTTTCAAGAGAATCTAGCAAATCTTTATGGAAGCTATCCCATTTGCCATCAGCCTTTAATTGTTTTTTCACTTTATCATGTATTTTTTCAACATCTTCTTTAGAATTATAAGTTCCAACTGCGTTTAAAACATATTCAACTTCAGCAATTTCATTAGCATATTTTGGATTTGTAAGTCTACCATATTTTTCATCCTTCAATGCTTTTACTAGTTCTTCAGGAGAAATACCTTGTTTTACCAATTCTTTAACTGTATCTTTTACTTCAGCTCTTTCCTTTTTGCCATCTTTTTTAGATTCAACAATTGGATTTGTAGCAACCGGAGCTGTTTCTACTGATTTCTTTTCAAAACCTAAAACTGCATTGATATCATTTTCAGTGTAATCATATCCTTCTTTACCTAAATAAGATTTTGCATTAGTTTCAAAAATAGAAAGTTCTTTACCCTCTAATTTGCCATTATGTTTAGCATCTCCATCACCTTGGTTATCAGCCATTTCTGCAATCGTGTAAAGTTTACCAGTTAATTTTGAATAATCAAATCCTTGTGTCATGATTATGCTCCTTATGCCTCGTTTTTATACTCTTGTATTTATAAAGTATTTTTCTCTTCAATAATTGCGCATGGAAGGGGTATATTGTTACAAAACTTAATAAAAAGCATTAAATTACCGCCCATTAATAAAATCAAAGAGCGGTAAACACATATAATCTCTATTTAAAACTAAGGTTTAATCAAAAACTTAATTGCATTACCTGCAATATGTTGTTGCATTGCATATTCTACTTTTTCAAGCGGAAGTTCTGCCGTAATAAGTTTTTCTACTTCAACTTCTCCTGATGCAATTAAATCAAGCGCCTGTCTAAAATATTTTGGAGTATGGTGGAATACACTCATCAAACGAATATCACCATAATGCATTTTAGTTGTATCAAAACTTACTTTAGAACCTGATTTACAACCGCCAAAGAAATGAACCGTTCCACCTGGGCGAACGCAAGAGAACACAAGTTCCCAAATCTCAGGCATTCCGACACATTCAATTGCAACATCCAATCCCTTACCTTCATCAGAAAAATCTCTAAATATTTTTTCAGGATTTGCGTACTTTTTCAAGTCAACTATATCATCTACATGTGCAAATTCTTCTGCCAACTTCAATTTAATCGGATTACGACCTGCTACAATTACACGTGCGCCTTTTAATTTACATAATCTTGCAAACATCAAACCTATTGGGCCTATACCAATTACCCCAACTGTTTGACCGGGTTTGATTCCCGTTCTTTCAACACCGTGAACCACATTTGCC
>CAKVGW010000021.1 GCA_934747325.1 uncultured Candidatus Melainabacteria bacterium
AACAATAATGCGCCAACCGTTGAATACATCGAATCTGAGTTAACAAAACGCAACATTAATCCTCTAAGATGGGCGATTGTACATGTTAGTGATAAAATGTATACAGTAAGTGTTGCGAATTTAAAGGAATAGGAAGAAGTTTATGAATTCTACTCAATTAAAATGTGATATAAAAGATATAAATTTGGCAGAACAAGGGAAAAACAACATTGAATGGGCTTTAAAAGACATGCCTGTTCTTAAAAAAATTAAAGAAAGATTTGTTTTAGAAAAACCTTTTGCCGGCTTAAAACTTTCAGCGTGTTTGCATATTACAAAAGAAACTGCGGCTTTGTGTACAATTATGCAAGCCGGAGGAGCGAATGTTGTTTTAATCGCATCTAATCCGCTTTCAACACAAGATGATGTTGCAGCCGCACTTGTAAAATATTGGAATATTCCTGTTTTAGGTTATGCAGGCGAAAGTAAAGAAGTTTATCATTCGCATATTATGGATGCAATCGGACATAATCCTGATATCATTATTGATGATGGTTGCGATTTAGTTGCAACACTTCATTCTGCTTGCCCTGAAATGACAAGCCATATCATTGGTGCAACTGAAGAAACAACTACGGGTATCGTAAGACTTGAGGCTCTTGAAAAACAAGGCGAATTAAAATTCCCGACAATCGGTGTTAATACAAGCTTAACAAAACACTTGTATGATAATCGTTATGGTACAGGTCAAACTGCAATGGACGGTATTATGAGAGCAACAAATGTACTTATTGCAGGTAAAACCGTTGTAATTTCAGGCTACGGTTGGTGCGGTCGAGGTTGTGCATTAAGAGCGAAAGCTCTTGGCGGAAATGTTATTGTTTGCGAAGTTGACCCTCTAAAAGCTTTAGAAGCAGCAATGGAAGGATATAGAGTTATGCCTATTGCTGAAGCAGCTAAAGAAGGAGATATTTTCTTAACGGTTACAGGCGATAAACATGTAATTGATGTTGAACACATGATGAACATGAAAGATGGTGCATTTGTAAGTAATGCAGGTCACTTTGATAGAGAAGTAAACGTTGAAGGTTTAAAATCTAAAGCTGCTGAAATCAAAAGAATCAGACCATTCTTGGATGAATACAAATTGGTAAACGGTAAATCAATTTACGTTTTAGCAGAAGGCGGACTTGTGAATCTTGCTGCTGCGGAAGGTCATCCAGCATCAGTTATGGATATGAGTTTTGCAAACCAAGCATTAGGCATTGAATTTTTGGTAAAAAATAAGGGTAAATTGGAAAACAAACTTTATACACTTCCTAAGCATGTTGATGAAGATATCGCAAGATTGAAGTTGGAATCTATGGGTATTGAAATTGACAGTTTGACAGAAGAGCAAGAAGAATATTTAAATAGTTGGAAATAAGAACTTAATATAACAAGAAAATTGTAAAATTTTCTTGTTATATCTTTAAGAATTGTAAATAATACTAGCAAAAATTATTTTTACGCGTTTTCATGTTGATACAAATAACAGAAAACGATAGAATAAAAATAACATATATAAATACATGAAAGGCAAGATATGCAAATCTCAAAAATTACTCAACCAATGTTTACAAAAGCCCCAATAATGTTTAAAACAGAAACAGCACCTCAAACGGAAACTGTTGAAAATAAAGAATTACCAATTACAGAAAATTATGGTCGTGCAATGGTTAACTTTAAAGGGGGAACAGCTTCTACTCGTAGAATTCTTAGCATACAAGATAAGACATTAATGGAAACATTAAGTGATACGTTGGCATTAACAAAAGAAAAAGCTTTAGAGTTAAAAAAAGAGTTTAAAACTTTTTTAACAGAAAATAATTATCGTTCATTGAATGATGTTGAATTCCAAAAAGGTGATAGTGGATTTATTGAAGAATGTGAATTTGTAGGAAATCTTACAGATAGACTTTCAAAGAAAATTGGGTTAAATGAAACTCAAGAGGATGCTTTGAATATGGAATTAGTTAAGAGAATGGATGAAAAAAATAATTATGTTCCCGGAGGAAAAGCTTATTTGAAAGAAATGAACATGTTGGATGATTTTCAAAAAACAAATGCTCAAAAATTATTTGGATAGAAATAAAAAAAATCGGCTTTAAAAGCCGATTTTTTTTTGACATATTGATAAACTCTATTTTTTGTTCATTTTATAAGCTTTTAATATTATATTCCTTGCTTTGATGGCTTCCTCATGCGTAAGTGGTGGTACACCTTTTAGCGGATAATCAATACCTAAATTTTCGTATTTTGGGATTGCCAAATCATGATAAGGTAGAACATCTAAAGCTTTAATATTATGCAATGTTGCCAAAAATTCTCCTAATCGTGTTAGATACTCTTCTTTATCAGTGATACCAGGAACAACAACATGTCTTATCCATATAGGTTTTTTAATATCTGAAAGATAACGTGCAAAATCTAAAATATTCTTGTTTGAATGTTTTGTTAATTTTTTGTGTTCTTCATCATCAATGTGTTTGATATCCAAGAGCACAATGCTTGTATATTTCATTAATTCATCAACTTTTGCAGTGTTGTCTTTGTTAAACAAAACTCCAGATGTATCAAGAGCAGTATTAATACCTTTTTCAGAAAGTTTTTTAAACAATTCCGTTACAAATTCAATTTGCGCCATCGGTTCACCACCGGTTACGGTAACTCCGCCTGCACAAAATTCTTTAACGCCTTCATATTGTTTAACTATTTCATCAACACTAACTTTATGATTTTCTTTAAAATCCCAAGTATCAGGATTGTGGCAATATTGACAACGCATTGGGCAGCCTTGAGTAAATACTACAAATCTTATTCCCGGACCATCTACAGTGCCACAACTTTCAATGGAATGTATATTACCAAAAATTTCTTCTGACATAATAAATACCTCTTATCCTGATTAATTGTATTACAATGTTGCATATTATTCCACCCCTTAATTTTTATTAGCAGTGATTTTGCTTTTTTTTCATGTTAGACTAGTCGTTATAGTATTAATCGAAGGAGAAAAATATGAGTAAATTGAGAATCGGTATTATTGGTCTTGGAACAGTTGGCTCAGGTGTTTATAAGACCTTGCAAGAAATGGATGATATCGAGATTGTTAAAATTGCAGTAAAAAATCTTAATAAACCTCGTTCTGTAGAAGTTCCAACCTCAATGATTACCGATAATCCTTACGATTTAGTTAATGACCCTTCTATCGATGTTGTTGTGGAACTGATTGGTGGGGTTAAGCCGGCATGGGACTTTATCTCTACCGCAATCAAAAACGGCAAACATATTGTTACAGCTAACAAAGAACTTTTAGCCAAAAAAGGCGAAGAACTTTTTAATTTGGCAGAAGAACATAACAGAGTTGTTTTGTATGAAGCTGCAATTGCAGGTGGTATTCCTATTATTATGCCGATTAAAACGATTTTAGCAGGTAATAAAATTAGAAAAATTCATGCAATTTTGAATGGCACAACAAATTACATTTTAACAAAAATGGATGCAGATGGCGCATCTTATGAAGATGTTTTAAAAGAAGCACAACAATTAGGTTATGCAGAAACTGATCCTACCGGCGATGTTGAAGGTTTTGATGCTGCGTACAAAATTACAACGCTTGCTACTATTGCATTCAAAAAACGTATTAAGATTGAAAATGTTTATAGAGAAGGTATTACAAAAGTTCGCAGAGAGGATATGGCAAAAGCGAACGAATTTGGATATAAAATTAAACTTATTGCAACAGCTACGATTGATGAAAATGATAACGCAGATGTTAGAGTTCATCCAATGCTTGTTTCAAAAGATTCAATGTTGGCTCACATAGACTATGTTAAAAATGCTATCGCAATCAGCGGTCACCCGATTGGCGATATTGTGCTTTCAGGCCCGGGAGCGGGCGAATTTCCAACAGCCAGCTCTGTAGTCGGTGATATTTTGTCTATCAATGCAGAGTTTGGAAAAACAGATTATATGCTTCCTATGATGAGATGTAATCACCACACTGCAGCAAAACCTGTTAAAATTGAAGATACTTTTAACAAATATTATATTTCAATAACTGCGCCAAATGCTATTGGTGTAATTGCTAAAATTGGTACAATTTGTGCAAGTAAAAACATCAGTTTATCAAGCATTCTTCAAAAAGGTGTTTCAAGTGATAATACTGCTGACATTACAGTAATCACTGAAAAAGTCCAAGAAAAATTGATAAGAGAAGTTGTAAATGAGTTAAAAGATTGCACTGTTAATAGTATAATAAGAGTTGCAGATTAGATAAAATTAATAAAGCTATTTTGTGCTATATTTAAGAAAAAGAGAGGATTTAATATGTACTACCAAGGTCTGATTAACAAATATAGAAAATACTTACCAGTAACGGAATCTACACCTGTTGTTACGCTTAATGAAGGTAACACTCCATTAATCAAGGCTGATAATTTGGCGAAAAAAATCGGCTTAGAAGCTAATATTTATTTGAAGTTTGAAGGCTGCAACCCAACAGGAAGCTTTAAAGACCGTGGTATGACAATGGCTGTAACTAAGGCTAAAGAAGCAGGCGCAAACGCTATTATTTGCGCATCTACTGGAAATACTTCCGCTTCTGCCGCAGCTTATGGTGCAAAAGCAGGTATTAAAACTTTTGTACTTATTCCTGATGGTTATATTGCTCTAGGAAAACTTTCTCAAGCAATGATGTACGGTGCTGAAATAATAGCAATTCAAGGTAACTTTGACCAAGCTCTTGAATGTGTTAGAGAAATTTCTGCAACTCATCCGATTACTTTAGTAAACTCAGTAAACCCATATAGAATTGAAGGTCAAAAAACAGGCGCATTTGAAATTTGTGACGCCTTAGGAAAAGCACCTGAATATCATTTTATTCCTGTAGGAAATGCGGGTAATATAACTGCTTACTGGAAAGGTTACAAAGAATATTTTGCAGAAGGTACTATTAAATCTTTACCACAAATGATGGGATTTGAGGCGGAAGGCTCTGCTGCCATAGTTCGTGGAGAAAGAATTTTAAAACCTGAAACTTTAGCAACTGCAATAAGAATAGGTAACCCTGCAAGTTGGAAACAAGCAGAAGCCGCAAGAGATGAAAGCAAAGGCAAAATTGGCTGTGTTTCTGATGAAAAAATTGTTGAAGCTTATAAAATGTTGGCATCCGCAGAAGGCGTTTTATGTGAACCGGCAAGCGCAGCTTCTGTTGCAGGCTTAATTCAAGCACACTCTCAAGGTCTTGTTAAAGAAGAAACAGACATCGTTTGTATTCTTACAGGTAACGGACTTAAAGATCCTGATAATGCAATTAAGTATTCTAACGCTGATGTTAAAAAGACATCTTCCGAAATTAACGATGTTTTAAAAGCAATGGGTATCTAAAATGTTAAGAAAAGAATTTATTGACGCAAAAAGAATTGTAATCAAACTTGGAACAAATGTTTTGAGAAATGCTGATGGCGAAGTTGCAATATCTCGTATTTATTCGTTTATTGAAGACATGTCAAAGCTCGTGAAGCAAGGAAAAGAAGTTATTTTGGTAACTTCAGGTGCTGTTGGTTTAGGCAAAAAGAAATTAAATTTAGATTCTACTGCTGAAGATGGTGTTAAACAGGCATGCGCAGCTGTAGGTCAAAGTCGTTTGATGTCATTTTACGAAAACGGTTTTGGAATTTTTGACGTACCGATTGCTCAAATTCTTTTAACAGAAGATGATTTTTCTCTTAGATACAGATATTTGAGTCTAAGGACAACTTTGAATAAGATTTTGGAATTCGGAGTTGTTCCGATTATTAACCAAAATGACACGGTTTCAACAATCGCTATGAATCCGATGATGGCTGGCATGAAGGTTTGTTTTGCTGATAATGATAAACTTTCTGCGCTTGTTGCGAGCGAGTTAGATGCGGATTTATTAATATTACTTTCTGATATTAACGGGCTTTATACAGCTAATCCGAAAGAGAATCCAAACGCGACATTGATTAAAGAAGTTGACGGTGTAACTGATGAGATTATGGCGCTTGGAACTGATGCCTCTGAAGGCGGTCGTGGCGGCATGAGAACAAAACTTGAGGCAGCAAAACTTGTAACACGTTTTGGTGGTAGAGTATTAATTGCAAACGGTAAAATTCCTTACGTAATTAATAAAATTTTTGAGTGCGAAGATATTGGAACGATGTTCTTGCCTACAAGCGAAAATCTGCCTGATAAAAAACGTTGGATTGGTTATGCAACAAATATTATTGGAGGACTTGTTGTTAATGAAGGTGCGAAAAAAGCTATTTTAGAACAATGTTCAAGTCTTTTGCCTATTGGAATTTTAAATGTTATTAATGATTTTAATCAGGGCGAAGTTGTTTCGATTATGGATGAAAACAACGTTGAATTTGCACGCGGTATGGTTAACTATAGTTCACAAGAATGTCGCAGAATCGTCGGTTCGCATTCTAACAATATTGAAAAAATATTAGGCTACAAAAATTATGACGCTGTAATTACAAGAGATAATATTACCGGATTGGTTTAATTATAAACTGTTTTTTGAACTTGTATATAAGAAAATTTTATTTTTAGTATTCTAGTTTGTAACAATTCTGTTACAAACTAGCAAATAATCTTTTTAGAGGTTATATTACACTATGAGGATAATTATAATAGAGTAAGATAATTATTCTTACATGAGGTCTTAGAGTGGTAGATAACAGGTCAGCAGGTTTTTATGGAATCGGCGGTGCTTTCAACTTTAAAAGTGGGGACCCTTCAGGTACTGCGGCAAAAATGAGTCAGGAAAAATATGGTTCTGAAGCCATGTATCTTCCGCCTGCAGAAGGTGAAGAAGATGATGGTTATTATAACAACGAACCGTATGTAGACAGAAGCGCATTATTAAGAGCGACTTTGAATTCTCTTGCAATGACAAATGTTGCATCCGTTTTGAATTCAAAAAAACATAAGAAAAGTGTTAAAGATATTAAAACAGAAGACAAAGAAGAAAATATAGAAGATGAAGAGCTTGAAATTAAACGTATAGAGGCTGAGGCTGATGAAGAATACAGGGAAGCTAAAGAATAAAGGGAAATGGTAATGAAAATTCAAGCGATTCAAAACAGTACAAATTTTAGAAATAGACAAGCTCTTCGTATGTACAGAGATTCTTTTTTATATAAATCTTCAAAAGATAATAATACTAAACCAAACGGTTTTGGACTTATAAACGGAACTTTGTTAGGAATTTCAGCTTGTGGTTTTATTGGTGCATTTACAGATGGTATAAAAATGCTAATCCCTGCTGTTGTATCTGCAATCTCTGTTGTTGCATTGAATATTGCACGTTTATCTAAGAATAAGCATATCAAATAACTTGACAACTATATTACTTCAATAGTATACTGAGCCTATGATTAAATTATATTCAAACAACTCATCCTCATCATCATCTAAGTTTCAATCGAGACTCGGATAGATTTTAATGCGATTAGTTGTTAGTTAAAGTTTTGAAAGGTCTTGTTAAATTTAACAAGACCTTTTTTATAGGGATGAATAATGAGAATAAATAATAATATAAATAGCAATATAAATTTCCGAGGCCCATTAGATGGTGCGGTAACAGGTTTATTACGAACTTGTGATATGAATGAAATGGTTAACGCAGTTGGATTAGATGTCGGTGCGATGGTTATTCCGCGCGCATATTATGATACAAAAAACAGAAACCAATATGCAGGTACAGAAACATTTTTTAGAGAAATTAGCGGAACTTTTATTAACTGTTTAGCAGCCGGAATTTTTGCAAAATGGATTGCAAGATTTATGGCAAATAGAGGTGATGTAAAAATTAATCCAAATAATTGGTTCTCAAAAGATTCTATGGACACACTTCAAGCTGCTTGGAATGGTGATACTAAAAAATATGTAAAAAATGTATTTGAAAACATATCAGGTCGTGACGGGCATAAAATTAATGAATTTAAGAATATTAATTGGAAAAAAGTTGATTGGATAGATGAAGAAAAGTGGAATAATATTAAGTGGAAAGATAAACAATATAAAAATATTCAAAATAAATTAACTTCAAAGGATGGCTTTATTGACACAATGAGCAAAATTATTGAAGATAAAAGTATTGCTGAAGCTGACAAAAATCATGTGCTTTCAATTATGGAAAAACGCCTGACAAATGCTCTTGGTGCAGAACGTGATATAGAATTAAATATCAAAGGAAATAAACTTTCTGCAAGATTAGATAATATTTTACGCGACACTCATGACATGGGTAAAGATGTTTTCGGAATTAATAGAGGAAAAGATGCCAAAAAGATATTGGATAGAATTTCCAAAGTCAATAAAACAAAAGCATTTGGGGCAATAGCAGGTGCAAGCATTTTAGGTTTGACAAATCAATTTATTAATAGAAAAATCACTGAAAAAAGAACCGGTAAAAAAGGTTTTGTCGGTGAAGTTGATTTTACATCAACTTTTAGAGGAGAAACAAAGAAAGACAATTTATTATTGGTTAAAAAACTTGGAGCAAGCGCCTTGATGATAGGCATGGTAACAAGCGTTATGGGCGTTAAGAATTTAAAACAATTTACTAAAAAGCTTGAGTTCACCGGACCCATTACAAGCGGAAATGCGATTAAAACCGTATATGCTGCAAACATAGTAGGAAGGTTTATGGCGGCTGATAATGGTACTGAACTCAGAGAATCTATGACAAGAGATTATTTGGGTTTCTTAAACTGGCTTGTGTTCGGTGGTTTTGCAGCTAAAGGCGTTGCTAATTTACTTGATAAACAAGGCAAGAATTTATTTAATTATTCAAAAGAAGGTAAAGGTTTAAAACATTGGCTAAATGATATGACGTTAAAAAGTCATAATGAAATTGCATCTAAGGGAAGAGAATTTGCAAAGAAAAATATATGGAAAGTTAATCTTGCGCAAGCAGCAGGTATTGCATATTCTGCAATTACTCTGGGAATTCTTCTTCCGATGATGAACGCTAAAATTACTGAACATAAAAGTAAAAAGCATGTCGCATAGCTTTTAAAAAATTTTTAGTTATCGCATTCGCTAGTTTTTAGATTTGCAATTACAACTGCGATTATCATAAAAACGCATCCAAATATTTCTTTAGGCAACATTGTTTCATGCAAAATCAAAGTTCCGCCTAAAACTGCAAAAACTGATTCCAAGCATAAAATTAACGATGCTACGATTGGCAAAGTATATTTTTGTCCGAAAATTTGGAAAGTATAAGCCACACCACAAGTCAGAACACCAGCAAAAAACAGAGAAGATTTTGCGCTTATTATTGCAGAAATTGTAGGATTTTCAAACGCCCACATAAGCAGAGCGGACAAAATACCAACAACAAAAAATTGCAAACAGCATGCCTTTGCCGGATTAATTTTTTCCGAATAATAATTGACAACCATAATATGAACGCCATAAAAAAACGCTCCAACCAAAAGCAAGACGTCATAAATATTAAAACCGTTCCCTGCTTTATAGCAAAGTAAATATAAACCAATTACCGCAAGTGTGATGCTTAAAATTATTTGCTTTCTTAGTTTCTCGCCAAGCAAAATAGAAATTATCGGCACAAAAATTATATAAAGCGCCGTGATAAAACCTGATTTTCCTGCTGTCACATATTGCATGCAATATTGCTGAACACTCATTGCTGTAAATAAAGCTAAACCACAACCAATACCGGCTCTTGCGAGATTAATATGTTGGTAGCGTTTTAGTCTTTGTGTCCTATTATCCGGTTGAGAAAATTTTATCCAAGCGATAACAGGTAATAGACTAAAACCGCCTAAAATGCTTCTTACTGCATTAAATGTAAACGGGCCAATGTGTTCCATACCTTCTCTTTGTGCAACAAAAGAAAGCCCCCAAATAATTGCCGTGATTAATAATGCAATATTTCCCAAGATTTTGTTTTTCATAATTATATTATAGCTAAAAGTTTTGTTTCATACAAATGGCGGATTGAACAACAATTACTTTTTGAAAAATTTACGCGTTTAAGTCATCCCCACTCTTACAATCGTAAAACTATCTAACAAAATTTTTCTACTATAAGAAAACTTCATTTTAATTATTATGCTATAATATACCAAAGAGGATATATAAATGAGCGAAAATTACATACAAATAATTGGTCAGGATAAGATTTATCCGATTATCAGATGCAAAGAAGCAAGTCAAACAATAGAAATAGCAAAAGCCTTAGTAGAAGGTGGAATAAGAGTTTTAGAAATCAATGTTGAGAACCCTTCAATCTATGAAGCTATCCAAGAAGTTTCAAAATTCGCAAATGTTTGCGCAGGTGGAATTATTACCTCTATGCAAGCAGATGCAGCACTTGAATGCGGTGCAAAATTATTTTCTTCGCCGATTTTTCAAATGAACATGGTGAAAATTTCTAAAAACAAACAAGTGCCGTTTATTGCCGGTGCTTCAACTGCAAACGAAGCATACAATGCTTGGAAATCAAGAATTCCTTTAATTAAATTATTTCCAACAGACGCAATGGGCGGTGTTCAATACATAGAAGATATTTTAAGACAAATGCCATTTTTGAACTTAATGCCAATGGGAAATATCAAATTGGGCGACGCGGTAACTTATATTAAAGCAGGCGCTACAGCTGTTGGCATCGGTCGTGACTTCTACAACGGATTTACTCCAAAAGAAATCACAAACCGCACAAAAGAAATTTTACTTGAAATAAAGGATTATAATAAATGGAGCCAAAAGTAGATATCGCAATAATCGGCGAATGCTTAATTGAGCTTTCCTCAAACGGAACGCTTGCTGACACTTCAACACTTAACAAGTATTTTGGCGGTGATACAGTAACTACAGCGGTTGCAATCGCAAGATTGGGCGGTAAAGTTACTTATGTAACCAAAGTTGGCAATGATGGATTTAGCGAATTTATACTTTCAAGCTTAAATAAAGAAAATATTGACACTTCTTTAATCACTTCAAACGAAGAACAAAACGGCATGTACATTGTTTCTCGTACACCAGAAAAAAAAGAACTTTTATATTACAAGAGAAAAACCGCCGCAACGAAATTATCTATTGATGATTTAAATGAAGATTGTATAAAAAAGTTAAAACTCGTGTATTCAACAGGCGTTGTTCAATCGCTTTCTGCAAGTTCAAGAGAACTTGTACACAACGCATTTAAACTCGCTAAAGAAAATGATGTAATGACGGCTTATGATCCGAATTACACATCTTGTTTTATGAATTCTACAGATACAAAAGAGTATTTTGAAGAAATCGTAGATTACACTGATATCATATTTTTAAGCCTTAAAAATGATGCAGAAAGACTTTATGACGTCGAATCAATTGATAAAGTTATGAATTATTTTTGGGATAAAGGAGTTAAAATCGTTGTTGTAAAATCTCATATCGACAACGGTTATTATACAGGATATAAAGGCGACATCAGCTTTACAGAATTTTATAACACATCTAAAGCTATTGATACAACGGCATCAGGCGATGTATTTAATGGCGGATTTTTATATGCAATTACAAACGGTTATGCGCCTGCGGAAGCCACAAAATTCGCTGCGGTTGTTTCAGGTTTGCAGACACAAAATTTTGGCGCAATACAATCAATTCCTTACCTAAAAAATGTTATGGAGAATGTTTAATGACAAAATACGTTGTTTCAGGATACATCGGCTTCGATAATTTCGGAGATGAAGCAATAGCACATGTTTTAGTTGATAAATTAAAATCAAAAGGTGCTGAAAAAATCACTCTGATTTCCTCTAACCCTGAAAAAACCGCGCAATTATATAATGTAAATTCTGTACCGATGTTAAAATTTGTTGATGCAATAAAAGACGCAAATATTTTAGTGTCAGGAGGTGGAAGCCTTTTACAGGATGTTACGAGTTTTAAAAGCCTTTTATATTATCTCGGCGTAATTTATTGCGCTTTATTCTTTGGCAAAAAAGTTGAAATCTTTAGACAAGGAATAGGCCCGATTCATTCTAAGTTCGGACAATTTTTGACAAAAATTGCATTAAAACATGCATCAAAAATTTCAGTGCGTGATAAAAAATCACAAGAGCTTTTAAAAAGTTGGAAAATTGATGCGGAATTAAAACCTGACCCGATTTTTGATTTGGATTTGCCTAAGAAAAATAACAAAGGAATTGTTGGCGTACAATTAAGAAGTTATCCGACTTTGAACGAAAAATTTTTAAATGCTTTGGCAGATGAAATAGTAAAAAGATTTTCTGACAAAAAAATAGAAGTTTTATCTTTTCAAGATAGCATTGATTTAGCTGTATGTGAAAAATTCGCAAGAATTTTGTACAAAAAAGGTTTAGAAAATGTAGAAGTTATAAAAGGACTTTCTGTAAATGAAGTTTTTGAAAAAATTTCAGACTTAGAATTTCTTATAGGAATGAGATTTCATGCTAACGTTGTTGCAATTAAATCCGGCGTAAAGGCACTTGCGATAAATTATGACATCAAAGTTAAAAAACTTGCAGATGAATACAATTTACCATTAATCGAGCTTAAGCAAAAAGATTTTTCAAAAGAATTTGATTTGCTAATAGAAAATTAGCATTTATCTTGAAAAATTTCACTTTACATTTCTTTATAAACTAGCAAAAAATTTTGTTTGGATTACTTTATTAATATAAGTAGTATTTGTGTGAAGGTAGATTTTATGGTTAGTGGCATAACAGGTTTTAAACAAAATTCTTACGGTAACATTCAAAGGATGGGTTCAACTGAGAATGGCAGAGCAATTTATAGAGTAATTGATTCTGATGGCAAAGAAGCAGGACGTTTGAGTGTTGCAGGAACCGATACAGATAAATTTGAATCAGCATATCGTGATATTATGGATGCTGCTCCTAAAATTCAAAAATATGTTACAGAAAATTCATCCGAAGCTGATATTAAGAAAAGACGAAATCTATCCAGAGCTATAGTAGGAGTCGGCGGATTTCTTGGCGCTGCAATTCCAATTGCCCTTACAAGAAAGGCCTCTACGCTTAAACAGATTTTAGCTACTGTTACTGGCGTTGTAGCAGGTTTATCAGCAGGTTTTGCTACATCACTTTCTGTAACAACACCTCCCGGAACTTACAAATTTGCAAAAGCATCAAGAACATTTGCGAAATTGGATATCCAACCTATTTCACAAGAAAAAGTTTAAATATTAAATAAAGAAACAAAGAGCGTGAATAAGTTTTTGAATATACTTATTCACGTTTTGTTTTATTTGTTAGTTTTGCGAAAATTGCATGTTTATTGTATAATTAGCGTGGAAAAATTTAAAAAAATAGTAGAACTTAATGGAAGCATTCGGCTTTCGAGTAGCCGGAGAAAGAAGGAAAAATGGTACCTGAAACAAAAAGTTTTCAATTAGAAATCGGCGGTAAAACCGTTACTGTTGAAACAGGTAAGTACGCACAATCAACTAACGGAAGCGTTACTGTTCGTTGCGGTGACACAATGTTATTTGTACACTGCGTAGTTAGTAAAGAACCTAGAGTTGGGATAGACTTTTTCCCACTTCTTATTGATTATGAAGAAAGAATGTCATCAATCGGACGTATCCCTGGCGGTTACAACCGTTCAGAAGGTAAAGCAAGCGATAAAGCTATCCTTGTTTCACGTTTAATTGATAGACCAATCAGACCTCTATTCCCAAAAGGATATAGAAACGATATTCAAATCGTAGCTCAATTATTCAGCTATGACCAACAAAACCAGCCTGATACATTGGCTATGTTAGGTGCATCTTGCGCATTGATGCTTTCAGGCGCACCATTTGAAGGCCCTATCGGTGCTGTAAGAGTTTCAAAAGTTGATGGTCAACTTATTGCTAACCCAACTCACCAACAAGCTGACAAATCAGACTTAGACATTGTTGTTGCAGGTACACATGATTCAGTAATTATGGTTGAAGCAGGTTGTAAATTCGTTACAGAAGACGATATTATGGAAGCTGTTGAATTTGCTCAAGGCGAAATCAGAAAACAATGTGAAGCTCAAGTTGAATTTGCAAAAGCTTGTGGCGTTGTAAAAGAAGAATTCGTAAACCCTTACGATACAACAGAACTTAAAAATATCATTAACGAAGTTGCTCACGATATGATTTTTGATGCATATCACAACTTTGATAGAAAATACAGACAAGAAAAATTAGAAGAAGCTAAAAAGCTTGTTAAAGAAAGAGTTGAAGCTCTTCCTGAAGATCATTATATTCACAAAATTATTGAAGAAACAGGCATTGACTTTGTTGCAGAAGAATTCAAAGCTGCTGAAAAGAAAATTATGCGTGCAATGATTCTTGATGAAGGCGTTAGAGCTGACGGACGTAAACCGACCGAAGTTAGACCGATTTGGTGTGAAGTTGGTGTTATTCCTCGCGCTCACGGTTCAGCCGTATTTACAAGAGGTCAAACTCAAATCTTGTCAGTTGCAACACTTGCAGGCCCTGGCATGAAACAAGAATTAGACGGCGTTGATCCTGAAACTGAAAAAACTTACATGCACAAATACATCTTCCCTGGTTTCTCAGTTGGTGAAGTTAAACCTCTAAGAGGCCCTGGCAGACGTGAAGTTGGTCACGGCAACTTGGCTGAAAGAGCTAATGTTCCTGCACTTCCTTCTCAAGAAGAATTCGGTTATACAATCCGTGTAACTTCAGATGTATTAGAATCAAACGGTTCTACATCAATGGGTTCAACTTGCGGTTCTTCAATGGCATTGATGAATGCAGGCGTTCCTGTTAAGTGCATGATTGGTGGTGTTGCAATGGGTATGATTACTGAAGAAGGTAAAGAACCTGTTGTATTAACAGATATCCAAGGTATTGAAGACTTCTTAGGTGATATGGACTTCAAAGTTACAGGTAACGATGATGGTATCACAGCTCTTCAAATGGATATGAAGGCTAAAGGTATTGCAAACGATACATTGAGAAGAGCTTTGGCTCAAGCAAAAGAAGGCAGATTGCATATCTTGGGTGAAATGAGAAAAGTTATTACTGAACCTGCAAAACAACTTTCACCATTTGCACCAAGCATTTCTACAATGACAATTCCTACTGAAGATATCGGAACAGTTATCGGACCTGGTGGAAAACAAATCAGAGCAATTATTGATGCATCAGGTGCTGAAATTGATATTCAAGACAGCGGTGTTGTAACAATTACTTCTAACGACCAAGAAGGTGCAGCAATTGCTAAGAAGATGATTAAAGATCTTACATTCAAACCTGAAGTTGGTATGGTTATCAAAGGTAAAGTTGTAAGAATCATCCCTATCGGTGCTTTTGTTGAACTTGGCGGTGGTAAAGACGGTATGGTTCACATTTCTCAAATTTGCCAAGAAAGAATTGAAACAATCGAACCACACGTTAATATCGGCGACGAAGTTGTTGTTAAGGTTATCAAAATTGATGATAAGGGTAGAATTAACCTTACAATCAAAGGTGTAACCGAAGAAGATAAAGCTAAATTAAACGCTTAATTGTTGATAATGTTGGGCTGAAAGCCCAACCTACACAGATAAAAAAGACCTCGGATTTTGTACACAAAATCCGAGGTCTTTTTTATTATATCTAAATTGTTACAATTAACAATGCGTTTTGAATGATTTTATTGAAAAAACTAAAAGAATAATATATAATAAAAGCATAGAGTGGTAGCTTGCGAAACTACCAATGCTCTTTAGAGAATCTTACGGTTCTTAGTCTCTTGACTGAGAGCCGTTTTTTAATACAAATAAAATCATAAAAATCAATAAAAGACTTATATTAAATTTATCCATATGACTCTCCTTTCTAGTCGAGAACCAACCCGAGAATCTTCAATATACTTTGTAAGTCAGTTCTATTTAGAAAAGAGCATCTTTTACTCTATGCTGAACATTATGTTCTAACCAAGTATAACATTGTTTTAAATAAAAACAAAACATAATATAAAATCTGCTGTTAAAGTTGATAATGTTGGGCTGAAAGCCCAACCTACATAGAAAAAGGCGTCGGATTTTGTATTACAAAATCCGACGCCTTTTTTCTTAAAACTAATTATGATTTGGGCTTTCGTAGTTAATGCCCTTTTCTTTCAATGCTGCAATAAATCTTTCAGCACAAGCACTTTGAACTTCAGGCGGTACAACCCTCAAGATTTCAACCGTCTTAGAAATAATCGGGTCTTTATCATACCAACGACTACCGTTCACAGGTTTTACCAAATCATAAAATCTATCTAAAGCTTCTTTAGAAACTTTTTGTTCCAACTTGTCCAAGAACACAACTGCATGTTCTCTAAGTTCTTCTTGATAATTTTTTAAAAGCTCTATAACTTCCAATAACTTTGGATCATGATCATACCATCTTTTGTAAGCCGGACTCATTAAACTCTCCCATTTTGTATTTGAGAAGCTGTAATCTGGTCTATACCTGCTTCTGAATCATCATATCTATAAATTTTTCCACCAAGATTTCTAATCTTGTACTCAAATTCTTCGTAACCTCTATCTATGTGGTGTAATTTTTCTACGATAGTTTCACCTTGAGCCATCAAACCTGCGATAACTAAAGCTGCACCTGCTCTCAAATCGCTAGCCGCAACAGTTGCTCCTGTTAAATGTTTAACCCCTTTAACAATGGCATGGTTTCTATCTTGATGAATATCCGCGCCCATTCTTCTTAAATCAGGCACCTGCATGAATCTATTTTCGTACAAGCTTTCGGTAATAATTCCAACACCGTTTGATGTTGTCAAAAGCGTCATTGCAATAGCCTGCAAATCGGTTGGGAAGCCGGGATAAGGTTGAGTTACAAAATTAATAGACTGTAGTCTGTTTTTGCAACTAACTTCAATCGTTGTAGGTTCAACCAACTTAATACTTGCACCCATCTTGATTAATTTGTCATTAAAGAATGTTAAATGTGCAGGATAAACATTTCTTATTATAGCCTTACCTCTTGTTGCAACAACAGCAGCCATAAATGTTCCTGCTTCAATTCTATCAGGAATTGTTGTATATTCTGCTGAATGTAAGTTTTCAGCTTTAACTCCATTAATCAAAATTTCAGAAGTGCCTGCGCCCGTAACATCAGCACCAATTGTATTCAAGAAATTTGCTAAATCAATAATTTCAGGTTCTTGCGCTGCATTTTGAATCCTTGTTGCACCTTCTGCTAAAATTGCAGCTAACATCAAGTTTTCAGTAGCACCAACGGACGGAATATCCAAATAAATATCAGCACCAACTAATTTTGAAGCTTTTGCATGTACATAACCGTTTTCGATTTTAATAGTTGCGCCTAATGCTTCTAAACCTTTAATGTGAAAATCTACTCTACGTTCACCGATAGCGCAACCACCGGGTAGTGCGACAATAGCTTCTCGGCAACGTGACATCAATGCGCCTAAGATGATAAATGAAGCTCTCATTTTACTAACAAGTTCATACTTAGCAGTTATTGATGAAATATTTGAAGCGTCAATTTCGACAGATTTTTCTTTTTTATCGTAAATGTAGCTTGCGCCTAAATCAGAAAGTACATTTAGCATAATCTCAACATCGGTAAGTTGAGGTACATTGTAGATTTTTGTTTTGCCTTTAACAAGAATGGTTGCGGCTAAAAGTTTTAATACAGCGTTTTTTGCGCCACCGATTGAAACTTCGCCCTTAAGAGTTTCGCCACCTTGTATTTTGAATTTCTCTGCCAAAATTCCTCCAATCTATTATAATCATACAATTATTATAACAAAATGTAAAGATGTGAATTTTTTAATTTTGTCCCAAAAAATGAACAATTTTATTTTATAATCGTTTATAATTATAAGAAAACATGGAGGATTAGTATGAAAAAAACTTTATTAGCGATTACTGTATTAAGTCTTTTAGCAGGTTGTGCAACTCTTTCAACTCAAGCGGTGACTCAAACGACACCCGAAAGAGGAATGATTCATGTATCAACGTCCGCAAACACTGAAGTTGCGCCGGATGTTGTCGAAATTTCTTTTGCTGTTGTAACTTCAGACACAAAATCAATGCAAAAAGCAACCGTTTTAAATAAAGAAACTTCCGATAGAGTTTTATCCACGCTTAAATCAATGTTGAAAACCGATAACGGTGATTATATTAAAACTTCTGATTTCAGTGCATCTCCTATTTATTCTTATTCAGGAAGCAAGAGAAATCTTGACAAATACGAAGTTTCTAACCGTGTAATTGTTCACACAAAATCTTTAGACAAAGTTGGAACAATGATTGATAAAGCAATAGAAGCAGGTGCTACTAATGTTGACAACTTAACATTCTCAGTTTCAAATTATGACTCACAATGCGACCAATTGTTAGGAATTGCAACTCAAAAAGCTAAAACAAGAGCCGGTGTTGTTGCCAAAAATCTTTCTACAACTCTTGATGGCATTAAATCTTTTGATTTAAGCTGTAATGCAAACAATAATAACGCTCCAAGATTATACATGGCAAAAAATATGCTTTCAGCAGTAGCGGATAGTGCAGCCGGAAGTTCACCAACTTCGATTTCCGGCGGTGTTGTAAAAATTAATGCAAATGTTAATGCAACATTCTTTGTAAAATAAAATCACATGCAATAACTAAATCGGGCGGTTAAATTGCCCGATTTTTTGTGTTAAACTGAAAATTATGAAAGACAAAAATAAAATTTTAAATAAAATATCTTCTGCATTAAATGCAAATGATTTAGAAACAGCAAGAAAGCTTATTGAAAACGATTTAAAACGCGTAGGCTCAAGAGAAGAATATTATTTCTACCTTGCTCTAATTACAAAAGATTTGAACAAAAAATTAGAATTGTATACTCAAGCACTAAATCTGAATGAAAAATATTTAGATGCTTGGATAAATAGAGGACTTGTAAATAATGAACTCGGCAATTATGAAGCCTCTATCAAAGATTATGATAAGGCGATTGAACTTGATTCAAAGTGTGCATTGGCTTTTAACAATCGCGGATATACAAAATTTAAACAACAAAACTATGAAGGAGCATTGGAAGACTATAATAAAGCAATTCTTCTGAACCCAAAATTCCAAATGTCATTGGATAACAAAGCGCTTTTATTCCAAACAGTTTGTATGAAAGATGATAAAGATTTTGAAGAAAAATATTATTTAAGCCTTGGAATAACGGATGTTAATGAAGGAAATTTCCCTGATGCAATAAAAAGTTTTGATGAAGTTTTAAAGCTCAATGAGAATGCAGAACTTGCATATTTTTACAAGGGAATTTGCTACCATAGTTTAAACAAAACCGATGAAGCTTTTGCGAATTATACAAACGCACTAAAACTAAATAAAAACATGGTAGATGCTTATTTTAACCGTGGTCAGCTTATGTTTAAGATTAATCCAAAACAAGCATTAGATGATTTTGTTTCAGCAGTTGCCTTAGATTCAAAATTCATTGACGCTTATTATTCAATTGCAGTAATACAAAAGAATTTGGGTATGTATAAAGAAGCTGTTGCAAATTTAGATAAAATTATAGAACTTGAACCACAGGCAGTTAACGCGAAAGCTTTGAAAAAATTGATTGAAAATAAGTATTTAAAACAATAAGACAACAATTTTTTATATGCTATAATCTTCTTATGAGGAAGATTAGAAAGCTTTATTATTTCGATAAAAAAAGAATGCAAGAAATGATTTCATTTCTTAATAATAGAGATAAGTACATTAACCATATAATGTTTAATCCGCTTATTCCACTGCACCATTTACTTCCTTTGAGGTTTAAATTTTTACCTGAAACATACGTTTTAAAAGACAAGAAAGAAATTAAAGGTCTAATTACTGTTGCGCCATCAAGATGTCCGCTCAGAAAAATGGAAATTCAAAGATTGTTTTTTGAAGAAAATTGTTATGATGATGCAGGAGAGCTTATTCAATATGTTGTTTCTAAATATAAAGCAATGGGTGCATCGTCATTTGTAGTTAAAATTGACGACTTTTTACCTGAGCTTGTTCGACTTTTTGTTGCAAAATGCAATTTCACACAAATTTCTTATGAAAAATTATGGAAAGTTAATAATATTGAATCAGAATTTAATAAAAAAGATTTTCGTGAATTTAGAAATTCAGATTCGCCTACAGTGGCAAATTTGTACAACGAATCTTTACTTCCGCATTTCCGTCCGCTTTTGAGTCGTGATGCAAAGGAATTTAAAGAAATCTTATTTAAAGGACTTTCCTATTTTAGTGAATACAAATATGTAATTGAAGACAAAAAAAGCAAAAATATTTCGTGCTATATTTCAATACAAAGTGCAGATAATGAGAACTTTATTTTAGATATTATTCAATCTTCGTGGGTTGAATTGGATATTTTTTCTATTATAAGTTTTGCACAAGCACAATTAAAGAAACGCAAAAAAGATTTTAATCTATACATAAAAACAAAAAAATACACGCAACTTGGCGAAAAAGATGAAAAACTTTTCTTAGAGCATAAATTTGAATGCACTCAAAATCAAATAGTGCTTACAAATTCGTCTGCAAGAGTTATAAAAGAACCTGTTCATTCAGGTAAATTCACGGTTTTGAGCCAATTCTACAGCGTGCGACCCGTAAGTAGTCTGGAAGGATAGAGGATAAAATGGATTTAATACAATCAATATTAATGGGAATTGTACAAGGTTTGAGCGAATTTTTACCAATTTCAAGCTCAGCACATCTTGTATTTACTTCTAATTTCTATAAAGTTTTTAAAGGAATAGAAATTGTTCAAGAATCTAATCAGGAAGTTTTTCTTGACATTATGCTCCATTTAGGGACTTTGATTGCCGTATTAATTTTCTTTAGAAAAGAAATTTTGGCAATCCTAAAAGCACTTTATTTTGGGCTAAAAAACAAAGATTATTCTTCCAAGGATTTTAAAACAGGTGTTTATATCTTTTTAGGCACAATAATTACCGTTTTGATTGCATTTCCTTTGAACGAAGTTGCAGAGTTTTTAGTATTCAAGCCTGCAATTGTTGGCGGTTTATTAATCGGGACAGGTGTTTTACTTTTATTTAGTGAAGCTTGGGCAAAAAGACATTCTGACAAAAAAGATATTACCCTAAAAAGCTCTATATTGATGGCAATTGCACAAGGGCTTGCTGCACTTCCTGGATTTTCTCGTTCAGGTTTGACGATTGCAACAGGGCTTTTGAGTGGTTCTGATAGAACAACATCTGCAAAATATTCATTCTTATTAAGTATTCCGATAATTTTAGGTGCATCTATGGTTTATCCGCTGGTAAAATTAGATTTTGCAGAAGTTGTTACATATAATTGGACGGCAATAATAGCAGGAACAATTGTTTCAGGAATTGTTGGTTATTTATGTATCAAGTATTTCTTAAAATTTGTTTCTAAATTTTCGTTGGGAATATTTGGCTATTATTGCTTGATTATGGGAGTTGTGACAGCAGTATTTTTTAGTATTAATTAATAATACCCTCTCCCCTACCCCAAGGGAGGGAACTAAAGACGCACAATTTTTGCAAATTTACAGGCGATAGATTGACACACCTCACGCCCTCGCTCGGGGGAGGGGAAGGGGAGAGGGTATTATAAAAATTTAAGAATAAGAAAGGCATATCATGAATTTAAATAAATACATTGAACACACATTACTAAAACAAGACGCAACAAAAGCAGAAATAACAAAGCTTTTAGATGAGGCTATTCAATACGATTTTCTTGGAGTTTGCGTAAATCCTTGCAACGTAAAATACGCAAAAGAATACTTAAAAAACAGTGATGTTAAGGTTGTTACAGTAATCGGTTTTCCTTTAGGACAAAACACTAAAGAAATTAAAATTTTAGAAACAATTGATGCAATTAAAAACGGTGCAGATGAAATTGATATGGTGATTAATGTAGGATTGTTAAAGGATAAAGCTTATGAAACTATTGTGGATGAAATTTCTGCAATCAAAGGGGCTTGTCAGGGACATAATTTGAAGGTTATTTTAGAAACCGACTTACTTACTCAAGATGAAATTAAAAAAGCTTGTGAATTGTGTATAGAAGCTAAGGCAGATTTAGTTAAAACTTCAACAGGGTTTGTAAAAAATGGTGTTGGCGCAAAAGCAGAAGATGTAGCTTTAATGTTTAATACGGTTAAAGATGCAGGCATGCAAGTTAAAGCATCAGGTGGAATCAGAGATAAAGAAGCTGCTTTAAAAATGATTGAAGCAGGCGCAACAAGACTTGGCACAAGCTCAGGCGTTAAAATTGTAAGCTAAAAATTTCTAGGTGCGATTCCTTTGCGCCAATTTGATTCAATTTGTTCAAGTGAAATTCCTTTTGTTTCCGGAATAAAGAAATAAACAAAAATTATGCAAAGGAATGAAACTGCACCAAACATCCAAAATGTCCATGCACCGCCAATTCTGTGCAATAGAATCGGGAAGCTTCCTACGACAAAAAAGTTGAATGCAAAGTTTGAAACGGTACAAATACTCATTGCTATTCCTCGTATTTTAAGAGGGAATACTTCCGAAACAAGTATCCAACCGATTGGCCCAAGACTCATTGCAAAACAAATTATATAAGTGATAAGGCTTCCTACTGCAACCCATTTTAAGCTTGAACCTAAAACATTTGCAAAAGCAAATGAAGTTCCAAGCGCAAATAAACTTAGCATTACACCGGTTAAACCAAAATAAAGAAGCGGCTTCCTGCCTATTTTGTCAGTGAAGAATACTGCAACGATTGTCATTATAAAGTTTACTACACCAATACCTGTAGTTGCATAAATTGCAGTCAAGTTACTGTCAAAACCTGCAGTTTTAAAAATTGTCGGTGCATAATAAATGATAGTATTTATTCCTGTGCAAATTTGCGCAAACATAATGCCAATACCAACTACAAATGGCATTAACATCCATTTTTTAAAAGTGAATTTTTTGTCTTTACTTTCTGAATTCAAAGTTGTTTTGATATCTTGAATTTCTTTTTCGGCATCAATATCAGGTTCAATTTTTTTGAATACGTATTTTGCTTCATCTTCTCTATTTTTGCTTACAAGCCATCTTGGAGTGTCAGACATCAGACACATACCAACAAATAAAATTAATCCGGGAAGAACGCCCGCAAAGAGCATCCAACGCCAATTATATACGGCTTGTGCGAATGCTGCGTTTATAAAGTATGAAAATAAAATGCCTGATGTAATTGCCCATTGATACAGAGAAACTAATGTTCCACGCAAATTTTTAGGTGAAATTTCTGAAAGATAGAGCGGAACAACAAAATTTACGATACCAACCGCGAAGCCGACAAAGATTCTTGAGATAATCAGAATATATACATTTGGTGCAAATGCGCACATTACAGAACCCAAAATAAAGATTAATGCAGTTGCTAATATAATCTTTTTACGTCCGAATATATCGGCTAAAATGCCATTTGTAGCTGCACCGATTACAGCACCAATAAGAACAGAACTTACCAAAAAACCCTGTAAGGTATCAGGTAAAATCCACGTTTCATTTATAAATAATAATGCACCAGAAATAACTCCAGTATCATAACCTGATAAAAGTCCGCCCAAAGAAGCTACAATTGCTACAACATAAAGCCAAATGTATTTCATTATTCACCTCTATAATAAACACTTTCTACTTTTATTATAGCAGATGTTTTGCATGTTTAAAGTCTTAAATTATAATTTTTGTCTTAAAATCGAATTAGAACCTTGGCAAGTTATAAACAGCATATTGCCTTCAACATGCAATCCATAAGGTTTATCAATTTTAGAAACAAGAACTGATGCAACGCCTTGAGGAGTGATTTTTACAACATTATTCGTATTGTAGTTAGAAACATAAATATTTCCTACACTATCACTTGCTAAGCTGATTGGACCGCTGATTAAAGCACTTTTTAAAAATACTTGTCTTTTGCCTTCCGGTGTGATTTTTATAATTGTATTATCCGAAAAAGTTGCAACATAAATATTGCCTTGAGTGTCAGTTGTAACTCCGGTCGGGCTCAAAATGTTTTCATAAATTCCTGATTGAGTTGCAATTTTTGAAGGAGTGTTTGACTGTGGTTTCGGAAGTGTTGTTGAAATCTTAATAGATTCTGCCAACTCTTGACCTCTGGCATAATAACTGCTTGACTGCGGTATCAGACGCAAGTAATCTGCAGTTTTTGTATAATCTTCTATTTTAGAACTCATCAAAGCTAATTTGTAAATAACTTCGTAATCGTTCGGATTTCTTAAATAAACTTGTTTGTAAATATTTAAAGCTTCAGCATATTGTTTTAAATATTCCAAAATTGTAGCCAAATTATAATAAGCATCAATATAATCAGGATATGTTCTGATAGCAGAACGAAAAGATTCAATAGCTCTTTCGTACATTCCTAATTTATAAAAATCTATACCTTGATTGTAATCAAGTTTTGCATCAATCGGAATTTCTGCTGCGTATACAGAAATTGACATTGATAATAAAATTGTTGCAATAATTCGTTTTAACATGCCCACATTATAACATAGTTTTAAATTTTACGGTAGAATATAATTATGAAAGCAAAAGTAATAGCTGTAGTAGGCCCGACTGCAAGCGGAAAAACAAAACTTGCAATAGAACTCGCCCATAAACTCAATGGTGAAGTTATTTCTGCGGACTCAAGACTTGTTTACAAAGGTTTTGATATAGCTTCTGCTAAACCTACGATGGAAGAGAGAGAAGGAATTCCACATCACTTGATAGATATTGTTGAACCTGAATTTAATTATTCTGCCGGTAATTATGTAGAAGACGCAAAACGCGCAATTGAAGATATTTTATCGCGCAATAAAACTCCAATCGTAGCGGGTGGAACTGGCTTATATTTTAGAGTGCTTTTAGAACATTATGACCTGCCAAAAGTTGAAACGGATTTTGAATTAAGAGCAGAATTGGAAAAACGCTCAAAAGAAGATTTGCTGGAAGAACTTTCAAAAATTGATATAATAACGTATGAGAGAGTAAAAGACGCTAACTTAAGGCGAATCATAAGAGCATTAGAGCTTATCAAAACTCTTAAAAAACCGCTTTCTGAAATTCAGCTTGAGAAAGAACCTGAATACGATGTTGAATGGATTATGCCTGAAATACCGTCTAGAGAATGGCTGTATGATAGAATTAACAGACGTGTTGATATTATGGTTGAGATGGGAATTATAGAAGAAACAAAAAATCTCATCGCAAAACATGGACGTATAGGCAATATTGTTGATACAATCGGCTATAAAGAAATTTTAACCTATCTTGATGGTCAAGCAACGCTAGTTGAAGCTTTGGACAAATTAAAACAACACTCAAGAAATTATGCCAAACGACAATTAACTTGGTTTAGAAAAAATCCGAACTTAGAAATTAATTGTTAGATTGTATTCTTGTGTATCCTATAAACAGATTTCATTTTAAAAATGAACAACATTCGCGCCCGCGAACGTGCAGCGATTAGCTGCGATAGAGAGCGTGAAAGTGCAGGCTCTGCCTGCTAATTTATCCATTTGAACTACAACCGCAAGGTTGTAGGAAACA